>NZ_BAAAPN010000105.1:0-92643 GCF_039531165.1 Nostocoides vanveenii
CGGCGCCCCGCGCCGGGAATCCCCTCCGAGCCTGGGAGTCGCGCCCTCGTGACCAGCCGACCTGCTGCCGTCATCATCCTCGCCGCCGGCGAAGGCACGCGGATGAAATCCGATCTGGCCAAGGTCTTGCACCCCATCGGGGGCACCGCCTTGGTCGGCCACGCGATCCGCGCCGCCCGCGCCACAGGCGCCGAGCAGGTGGAGGTCGTCGTCCGCCACCAACGCGACCAGGTCATCGCCTTCTGCACCGCCTTCGACGCCGCTTTGCAGGTCGCCGACCAGGACGACCAGAAGGGCACTGGCCGCGCCGTGGAGTGCGGCCTCGCCGCGTTGCCCAGCGACCTGACGGGCACCATTTTGGTGACCTATGGCGATGTGCCCCTGCTGACCGGTGAGACGCTCATCGCCCTGACCGAACGGCATACGGCAAGCGGCAGCGCGGTCACCGTGGTGACCTCGGTCATCGATGACCCGACGGGGTATGGCCGCGTCGTGCGCGACGCGGACGGGCAGGTCGCCGCCATCGTCGAGCAGAAGGACGCGACGCCCGACCAGCTCGGCATCCGGGAGATCAACTCCGGAATCTATGCCTTTGACGCCGACGTGCTGCGTGCCGCCCTGCCCCAGCTGAGCACCGAGAACGCCCAACGGGAGAAGTACCTCACCGATGTCGTCACGATTGCTCGTGCCACGGGCCGTGCCGTGGACGCCCACGTCATCGGCGACAAGTGGCAGACCGAGGGGGTCAACGACCGGGCCCAGCTCGCGACCTTGGGCCGGGTGCTCAACGACCGGATCTGCGATCGGCACATGCGCGCCGGCGTGACCATCGTCGACCCGGCGAGCACCTGGATCGATGTGGACGTCACCATCGGCCAGGACACCACTATCTTGCCGGGCACCCAACTGCTCGGCGCCACCTCGATCGGCCGGCAGGCCACGATCGGGCCGGAGGTGACCATCCGGGACAGCGAGATCGGCGATCGGGCGCACGTGCGCCGGGCCGAGGTCGACACCGCGCTCGTCGCAGCCGACGCCACCGTCGGCCCCTACAGCTATCTGCGCGCCGGGACCGAACTGGGCGAAGGCGGCAAGATCGGCGGTTTCGTCGAGACCAAGAACGCCAAGATCGGGCCCAAGGCCAAGGTTCCGCACCTGACCTACTGCGGTGATGCCACGATCGGCGCCGGCGCCAATATCGGGGCCGGCACGATCTTCGCCAACTACGACGGCGTCCGCAAACACCGCACCGTGATCGGCGCGCAGAGCTTCGTCGGCTCCGACAGCGTGCTGATCGCGCCGGTCACGGTCGGCGATGGGGCGTATGTCGCGGCCGGGTCGGCGCTGACCCATGACGTGCGGCCGGGGCAGATCGCCGTCGCCCGCGGCAAGCAACGCAATGTCGACGGCTGGGTGGCCCGCGCCCGCGCCGGCACCGCATCGGCGGCCGCCGCAGAGGCGGCGCTGGCTGCGCAAGCCGATGCCGCCGCCGGAGCGACCGAGGAGGCGACCCGATGAGTGCCATCGTGAAGAAGACGCGCAAGCACCTGATGGTCTTCTCCGGGCGCGCCGGACACGATCTCGCCGGCGAGGTCGCCGGGTTGCTGCAGACCGAGCTGGTCCCTACCCAGATCTACGACTTCGCCAATGGCGAGATCTTCGTCCGCTACCAGGAGTCGGTGCGCGGCTGCGATGCGTTCGTCATCCAGTCGCACGTCGCCCCGATCAACGAAGCGATCATGGAGCAACTGATCATGGTCGATGCGCTCAAGCGGGCCTCCGCCAAGCGGATCACCGTGGTCATGCCGTTCTACGGCTATGCGCGCCAGGACAAGAAGCACCGCGGACGGGAGCCCATCTCGGCCCGCCTGGTCGCCGATCTGTTCAAGACCGCCGGCGCGCACCGGCTGATGGCCGTCGACCTGCACACCGACCAGATCCAGGGCTTCTTCGACGGCCCCGTCGACCACCTCATGGCCCTGCCGGTGCTCAGCGACTACGTAGCCAAGAAATACAAAGACGAGGCGCTGACGATCGTCTCGCCGGACGCCGGCCGGATCAAGGTCGCCGAGCACTGGTCGCGCCGGCTGGGCGGCGCCCCCCTGGCCTTCATCCACAAGACCCGCGACACCTCGCGGCCCAATGTCTCGGTCGCCAACCGCGTCGTCGGTGACGTGTCCGGGCGGGTGTGCATCGTGGCCGACGACATGATCGACACCGGTGGCACCATCTGCAACGCCGCCGAGGCCTGTCTGGCCGCCGGCGCGGCCGGCGTGGTGATCGCCGCCACGCACGCGATCTTCTCCGACCCCGCGGTGCGCCGGCTTTCCGAGAGCGTCGCGCGGGAGGTGGTCGTCACCAACACCTTGCCGCTGACCCCGGAGCAGCACTTCGACAAACTCACCGTGCTCTCGGTCGGCCCGCTGGTCGCGGCGGCTATCCGGGCGGTGTTCGAGGACGGCTCGGTAACCTCGCTGCTCGGCGATTACGCCTGACCCCGGCAGCCGTCCGCGATTTCGCGAGCACCGCTGCCGGCCAGTAGAATCGCGTCAATGCCTCGGCGAGGGGCGGCCCGCGGGCCGCTCGTGATCGACGCGGTGGTGCTCGATGATGACGCGCCGCCACGCGCTCGTCGCTGGGCCGCCACCGCAAACCGGTGCGATGGGAGACCGCGCGCCACGCCGAAGGAGATGCCCTCGTGTCCACCGACAACCGCCTCGACGTCCAGAAGCGCACCGAGTTCGGCAAGGGCGCAGCCCGCCGCATCCGCCGCGCCGGCAATGTGCCCGCCGTCGTCTACGGCCACGGCACCGCCCCGATGCATATCACCATGCCGGGCCACGACACCATGATGGCGCTGAAGAACCCCAACGCCCTGCTCACCCTGATCGTCGAGGGCGAGGAGCAGCTCGCGCTCGCCAAGGACGTGCAGCGCGACCCGATCAAGCCCGTTATCGAGCACGTCGACCTGGTCATCGTCCGACGCGGCGAGAAGGTCACCGTCGAAGTCCCGGTCCACCTGACCGGAGAGGCCGCCGCCGAGACCGTGGTCACCGTCGAGCACCCGGCTCTCCAGGTCGAGGTCGAGGCCACGGCCATCCCCGAGAGCATCGTCATCGACATCGAGGGTCTCGAAGCCGGGACGCAGATTCACGCCGGGGCCATCGCCCTGCCGGCCGGCGCCAGCCTCGCGGGCGACCCGGAGGCACTGGTCGTCAACATCTCCGCGATGATTTCGCAGGAGGCCTTGGACGCCGAGCTCGCCGAGGCGGAGCCGAGCACCCACGAGGATGCTGCCGACGAGGCGCCCGAGGTCGCGGACGACGCCGCCGAGGCCTGAAATCCCGTCATGTCGCGCCCCGCAGATGCTGCTGCAGAATGCGGCATCCGCGGCGGCGTGGCGGACTTTCTCGACCTACCTATCGTGATATGGGGCCCGGTACGGTACCGTCCGTCTGGTAACAAGACAGCTCCCGCCTCCCGTCTGTCCCATGCTTCACAGCTCAAGGCATCGGTTGGGGTCGGTGTCGACAACCTTTCTGTATGCGGGAGGCATGCGTGAGTGGGGCCATCCACGCGGAGGAATCGGCGACGTCGTCCGTTTCCGAACCCCCGCGTTCGACAGCAGTGCGCCCGAGTGCGTCGACCGCCTTCTGGCATGTGCCGGACTGGGCCCATCCCCGCAGTGACACCGAGGGCCCGGGCCGCGGGTGGCGCGCCCGCTATCGCGCCCGCGTCATCATCAGTGACTTTCTCGCCGCCCTCGTCGCGTGCACGACGGCCGATCTCTTCCGGTATGGCGGCATCCCCAACCTGCGCGTCGCGCTCCTGACCGCGGTCGTTCCGTTTGTGTGGGTGCTCGCCTGCGCCCGCTCTGGCGCCTACCGCGCCAACAACCTCGGCATCGGGCTGGATGAGTACCGCGCCATCGGCCGGGCGCTGGTCATCCTGCTGGCTCTGCTGTCGGTGGGCCTGATCGCGCTGAACTGGCGGATGTCGCGGGCGCTCTTCTTCATCGTCGTCCCGCTGACCTTCGTGTTGACCCTGCTCGCCCGCCGCGTCCTGCGCGGCCGGCTCGCCCGAGCTCGGCACCTCGGCCATGCCCTGCAGCCGACCATCGTCGTCGGCCGCGGGCTCGCCGTGCACGACATGATCGCCGAAATTCAGAACGACCCGATGTCGACCGGGATGCGGATCGTCGGTGCCTGCGCGTCCGACCTGCCGGATCCGTCTTGGCTGGCCGACGTCCCTCTCTACGGAGGGCCCGAAACCGCTTTGCTCGCCGTGCGCGACACGGGTGCCGAAGCCGTGGTCGTCGCCTCCGACGCCTCCTTCTCGGGCAAGGCCTTGCGCCGGTTGGGCTGGGCGTTGTCGGAGATGGGTGTCGACCTGTTCGTGCACCCGGGCATCAACGAGGTGGCCGCGCCCCGACTGACGCTGCGCCCGGCGGCGGGTATGAGTCTGCTGCACGTCGAGGGCCCGACGATCGGCGGTTTCGACGCCTTCGCCAAGCGGACCATCGACATCGTCTGCTCCCTGGGCATCCTGATTGTCTCCTTCCCGGTCTGGTTGTTCATCGCCGCCTCCGTCTGGGTGCACGACCGCGGCCCGATCTTCTTCGTCCAGCAGCGTGTCGGGGAGGAGGGCCGCACCTTCCCGATGCTGAAGTTCCGCACGATGGTGGTTGACGCCGAGGCGCGCCTGGCGGAGTTGAACGCTCATCCGCAGGTCAATGAGATGCTCTTCAAGCACAAGCAGGACCCGCGCATCACCGGGCCCGGCCGCGTCCTGCGCCGATTGTCCTTGGATGAGTTGCCCCAACTGATCAATGTGCTGCGCGGCGAGATGTCTCTCGTCGGGCCCCGCCCCCCGCTGCCTCGCGAGGTCGACGCCTACGAGCCCGACGCCCTGCGCCGGCTCAAGGTCCGCCCCGGCCTGACGGGCATGTGGCAGATCAGCGGTCGGTCCGACCTGAACTGGGAAGACTCGTTGCGGCTGGACCTCTGGTACGTCGACAACTGGTCACCCGTGCTCGACGTGATGATCCTGATCCGCACCGTCCGTGCGGTCGTCAAGGCCGACGGCGCCTACTGACCCCCGCGCCGGCGGTGCCGGACCGGGTGTCAGGTCAGGTCGTAGGCGTAGCGCGCCAGTTGCGCGCCGGCGACCGACTCCATGGCGGCGACCTGCTCGGGGAACAGATCGCGCAGGTAGGCGGCCTTGCGGCCCGAGGTCAGCGAATAGCGCGCGATGCCCGCTTCGAAGGCCTCGGTGTAGCTGAGCCCGATGTGCTCCAGGATCGCCGTCAACTGCGTCGTCGAGTCCTCGAGCACGTCCTCATAGCGCACCGTCAGCCACCGCTCGCCGAGTTCGGTCGCGCATTCCTCGTGCGCATCGACCAGGAGCCGCCAGGCAATGGCGGCCAGGGCGGGCTGGCTGCGGCCGGAGGCGCTCCAGGCGGCGTCGAGTTCGGGGGAGAGCTCTCCGAAGTGCCAGCCGGCGGGCCCAAGGTGGCCCTTCCACCAGTCCATCTGCAACCAGGAGTTCGCAACCGCGCGGCCGTCCCGGACGATGTGCACGAAACGCGCATCCGGGAAGGCCGCCGCCAGAAACCGCGCGCGCGGCCAGCCGGTGAACTTGTGCAGGAAGACCTCGGCGGAGTCCAGGCCGGCCATTCGCTTCTCGACGAAGGTATGCAGCCTCCCGGCGAGCCAGGGGGTCAGATCGGCCGCGGTGAGATCCGCGGCCGGGTCCACGAGCATGGGGGAGACCTCACGGGAGAGCACGCGATAGCCCTCGCTCGGTGCGAGCCGGGCCCGACCCTTCTCGCTCACGGCAGCCGGCAAGCGTCGCCAGAGCGTTAGCTGCTGAGCGTTGCCCTGCCTGATGCCCAGGTCGTCCAGATTCGTCACGAAGCCGGTCGCGGGGTGGCGGGCGATCAGCTCGTGCACCAGGGTCGACCCGCACCGGCCGGTGCCGAGGATGAAGGCGGGGGGCAAGGTCATCTCAGCGGTATCCCATCGCAGTCAGTTGGGGTTCGAGGTGGGCCAGGGCCGCCTGCTGCTCGAGTGGGACCTCGGCCGCCCACGCAGCGTTTTTGTTGGGGAAGCGGATGCGTTCCAGCTCGGCCAGCCAGGTCGGGTTTGCGGGGTCTAGCCCGGCGAACCCGGCGATCTGAGGCAGCACCGTCATCGGGGCGGCGACCAGGTCCTCATACCGGATCCGCAGCACCTGATCGGCGGGCACATCGGCCAGGCCCGACTCGATGGCCTTGGTCTCCTCGACCCAGTGCCGGGCACACAATTCGAGCGGGTCCTTGCCCTCGGCCGCCCACTGCGTCGGTGTGCGGTCGGAATACCACCAGACCGGCATATCCGGCCACCAGTCGACGCGGCTGAGCGAATAGGCGACGGCCCGACCGTCGCGGGTCACATCGAGGAAGCGGGACTGCGGAATCAGTTTGTGCAACAACCCGATTCGGCGGTTGTGGCCAATGCGCTTGCTGATGAGCACCGTGCCGCCGCTGCGTCGCGTCGTCGCCGCCAGCAAGGGCGCCAACTGCCGCTGCCGGTCGGTGATCTCGCCTCCCTCCCAGGCCTCGGGCACGTCGCACTTCTCGAAGAGCGGCTCGCCCTCGACCGGCTGCGGGAAGAGCCGCTCGTCCAGGGCCCGACGGGAGTTGTACCGATAGGCGTTGTCGCCGTCCTCGCCGAACCACACCCGTCGCCGTTGGTCGGCGCGGCGCCCGGCCACCCGGTTGAGCGCCGCCAGGGCGCTCACCCCAGGCAGACGCCGTTGATAGTTGTTGACCCAGGCGGCCTGCGGATGCAGGGCCAGGGCGCGGTAGACCAGGCTCGTTCCGGACCGCGGGGCCCCCACGACGAAGAGCGGCGGCAGGGGCCGGTTGCGTGAGTTCACGGTGGATAGAACCTTCCGAGCGGGGGCGTGGACGTCAGGAGGCGGACGGCCGCCCCATGGCCGGGGTGTATCGTAGTCGGTCGGGGCGCCCGGCCAGGATCGATGACGAGATGGCGGGCCTAAGCCCCGTCTCTGATGTGAGAGCAATCGTCAATCCTCGTGAAAGAGTTGTGTCACCCCGATGGAACTACGCGAACTGCTGGCGCACCTTGGTCGCCGCCTCTGGCTGCTGGTGATCATTCCGGTCGCTGCCTTGCTGCTCGTCTTGGGCCTGAATGCGCCGAGTGGCACCCAGTACACGAGCTCGGTCAACCTGCGCGCGACGAACCCGATCGGTGACCCGACCGTCGCCTCGATCAACCTCGTCGCCGGTTCGCTGGTCAACGCCGCCACCAATGACGAGGTGGTCACCAAGATCGCGCAGGCCGCCGGTGTGAGCGCCGACCGCGTCGGCAAGACCCTCTCCGCCAACCGGATCGCCGACACCGAACTGGTGCACGTCTCCTATTCCGACAGCGACCAGGCCGTCGTCGACAAAGTGATTCAGGCCGCCCCCGCCGCGATGCAGGACGCCGCCTTCGCTCCCGCGCTCAACCAGGCGCGCGTCGCGCAGACCGAGGCCAAGAGCACCCTCGACACCGCCCTCGCCGAGTTGGAGAAGGTGCAGAAGTCGACCGGTGTGACCAACCCCGACCGTGAGTACCAAGCGGCCACATCCGAGGCCACCTCGCTGCGCGTCGCCCTGGCCACGGCCAAGGGTCGCCCCGACACCGTCACCACCAAGCCCATCGAGGACGCTCTCAAGTCCGCGCAGAAGCGTGCCGACGAGATCACCGCCGCCCAGGCCGAGCTCGCGGCGCCGCAGTATGCCGTTGACAACGCTCGTCAGGGCCTCGCCGCCCGCACCCAGGCCCTCGGCGACATCAACGCCCGCAAGGCCGCCAGCGTCGCCGAGTCGATCTCGACCGATGTCACGCCGCTGGACTGGAAGACCAGCGTCCTGCGGCGCGCGGTCTCGGCCGTCCTCATCGGCCTCGCGCTTGCCATCCTGCTGCTCGCCATCCCCGAGGTGCTGCGTCGCAGCCGCGCCGGCAGCGATGACGAGTACTACACCCAAGAGGACTGAGCCAGCCCGTCATGCCCAGTGACTCCCAGGTCCGGGTTCTCTATGTCGGGGGGACCGGCCGAAGCGGAAGCACCGTCGTCGCCAACGCCCTCGGCGCGCTCGATGACGCGGTCAGCGTCGGTGAGGTGCGCTACCTCTGGGAGCGCGGGATCACCGAGAACCGGCTGTGCGGATGTGGCCAGCGGTTCGCGAACTGCCCCTTCTGGCAGCAGGTCCTCGACACGGCATACGGGACCGACGTCCCCAACGCCCACGAGGTGCATCGCCGCCTGACCGAGGTGACGCAACTGCGCACCCTGCCGGGCTTCCTGCGCTCGCCCGCCGAGGCCAGTCAGGCGCCGGCGGATCTCGCCGACGTGCTGCGCCCGCTCTACGCGGCGATCGCAACCGTCTCGGGTGCCTCGCTGGTCGTCGACTCCTCCAAGCTGCCGACGTATGCCGGCGTGCTCGCCGGCGTCGACGGCCTGACCCTCGATGTCGTGCACCTCGTGCGCGACCCGCGGGCGGCCGCCTTCTCGTGGAAGCGCACCAAGGAGCAGCCCGACCGCGGCCGGCCCGGCCTGATGGAGCAGCGGGGGGTCGTGAAATCCTCCGTTCTCTGGACCGCCTGGAATGCCGGGCTGGAGCGAGCCTGGCGCCGCTCGCCGCACTACACCCGGGTGCGCTACGAGACCTTCGCCGCGCATCCGGCCGAGACGATCGCGCTGCTCGCGGATTTCGTCGGGCACACCGGCGCCGACCGGGTCGTCGATGACGAGGGCCGGCTGCACTTGCCGCCGAATCACACCGTCGCCGGCAACCCTGCCCGGATGTCGGCCGGTCCCACGCCTGTGCGCCTCGACAACGAATGGGCGACGGCGATGAACCGACGCGAGGTCCGTGTCGTCTCAGGGCTGACCGCACCGCTATTGGGGCGCTACGGCTACCCCCGCGCCGTCGGCGCTCCCGATCAAGAGGACTGACCCATGACGTGCAAGGCGATGGCAGGGATCGCCGCGGCGCTGATCCTGGCCGTGACCGCCGGCTGTGACAGCCCGGCGAGCGTGACGCCCACGGCCAGCGGAACCATCGGGACAGCCAATCCGGTTGTGCTCGAGGGCGGAGCCGCCGACATCGGGATCAAGTGGAACTGGAATCTCAAACCGCCGCTGGCGTTCGCCAGCAAGGTGGGCTGGGGGGAGACCTTCTTCGAGGTCGAATGGTGCGCGGTCCGCGACCTGCCCGAGGCCAATCGCTTCCGCCAACTCGAACGCATCCTGACCCAGTCGCAGCAGATGGGCTACCGGCTTATGGTCAAGATCCGGGTGGGCGGCTGCTCCGGCGGACCCGAGCAACTCGATCCCGCCGAGGGCACCCGCAAGCGGCCCAGCAGCCTGCCCGACGACCCGGCCGCCTACCAACAGTTCGTCACCAACCTGGTCACGCGTTACAGCCCCCGCGGCGTCAAGATCTGGGCGATCGAGAACGAGGTCGACGCCAACAACTTCTGGCAGGGCTCGCCGCAGGACTATGTCCAAACGGTCAAGCTCGCCGCCGACGCGATCCGCCGAGCCGACCCGCAGGCGGCCATCCTCGACGCGGGCATCTCCAGCACCGGGTATGGCATCGCTTTGGCCGGGGAATTGCTCGACGCCGGCCACGACCAGGAGGCCCTCGAGCTCTACCAGCGGTGGTATGACCGGCGGCACGACACCGGGACCGCGCGCTTCCCGCTGGTCGGCTCCGTCGATCAGTTACGTTCCCTGCTGCAGGATGGGCGCGCCAAACGCGTCCGCGCGATGGTCGCCGCGAACTGGGAGGCGGTCAACTCCGGTGCAGTGACGGCCTACCAACTCCACTTCTATGAGAACCCCGATCTGCTGCCGACCCTGCTCAGTTACATCCAGCGCCACCTGACCCGGCCCCTGCCGATCCAGGGCTGGGAGATCGGGACCGCCTGGCCGGGTGACGGCTACACCGAGCAGATCCACGGCGCCGAGACCGCGCGACTGATCGGGAGCTTGCTTGCGGCGCAGGTCAGCCCGGTTGTCTACCTGCCCCTCGCCTACACGCCCGGGGGCGCCACCAAGGTCGAGATCTTCCGCGGTCTGGTCTCACCCGAGGGCCAGGAACTGCCCTCCGGACAGGTCTACGCGCGGTATGCCGCCGCCTTACGGGCGAGCACCGCCATCCGTGGGGTCGGCTTCGACGGTGGCACCGGTGTCCTGATCGTCGGCCCCTCGGGCACGCTCGCGGCCGTGTGGCCGACGAGCACTGGTCAACTGACGCTGAAGGAGGGGTCGGCCGTCGCGGCGAGTGCCCCGACCACGCCGGTTGCCACCGGGGCGTCGGTCGCCGGCCCGCTGTTGATCGATCTGTCCAGCACCGACGCCGAGAAGGCGTTGCGCGAGGTATCGAGCGACCTCGGTGTCACGGTGAGCGCCGGCGGCTGAGCCGCCACGCCGGACCGATTGTCGGTCGTTACGCAAAAGTGACTACACTCGGGCTCTGTCGCGCCCGTCCTGACGTCACTCTGCGACGTTTCAGGGACTCACCGCAGGGGTGAGTGCGGGGCCGATGTGTACCTCGTCGTCACACAGTGAGAAGCAGATCCCCCATGAAATCCACTTCCTTCCCCACCCGTGCCCTGGCCGCCGGCGTCGCGGGCAGCGCCCTCGTGGCCGCGCCTTTGGCGCTCACTGCAGGGCCGGCGTCGGCCGCAGGCACCACCATCGACGTCGCCGTGACCGGCAATGACGCGAACCCGGGCACCCCGTCGGCCCCGCTGCGCACGGTGCAGGCGGCCGTGGACAAGGCCGTGGCCGGCACCACGATCAAGATCCACAAAGGCGTCTACGACGGCCAGATCAAGATCCGCAAGTCGGGGACGGCCAGCGCTCCGATCACGGTGACCAACGCCGGTGACGGGGCGGTCACCCTCACCTCGACCCAGCCGATGCCGGCATGCAGCAGCAACCAGCCCGATGGCATGCGCACCATCTTGATCATCGACGGGTCCGACTACTGGACCTTCCAGGGCCTGAACATCGTCAACGGTGTCTATGCCACCGGCTCCGATGCCGGCAATGCGTTCGCCTGGCACAACACCCTCGTCGAGAAGGGGGACTGGCAGACCCGCCGCAAGGTTCCCGGCGCCGGCAGCTACAGCCCCACTGCGGCCAAGCAGGTCATCCCCTACCTGCGCACGGTCACCAAGACCCCGACCCTGGACTCCGCGGACGGCATCAAATTCCTGAACAACACCATCACCAAGAAGGGGCTCTTCTTCCGGATGAGCTCCTATGGCGTGGTGTCGGGCAACAAGATCACCGATGTCGCGTGCGGCACCGGCCCCGGAGTCTGGCTGATCACCTTCTCCAATGGCTGGCAGGTCACCAAGAACGACGTCTCCAAGATCGCCCCGTCCACCTGGAAGCACTTCATGCAGGAGGGCATCCGCCTCGGCACCTCCTCCAACTACAACTCGGTGACCAATAACAACGTCCACGACCTCGCGGGCGACGGCCGGGCCTACAACACGGACGTGGACAGCAGCTGGAACACCTTCAGCGGCAACAAGGCGACCAATGTCGCGATCGGCTACAACGACCAGATGTCCGGCTGGGGCAATGTCTGGAAGAACAACAGCGTCACCAGCTTCCGCACCTACGGCTTCGGGGTGCGTCTGATGGACGGCAAGCTCACGCTGCCCTCCTACAACTCCAGCGCCAACAAGATCAACATGACCTGCAATGTCGTCAGCAAGCCGGTCGGGACCGCCAAGTCCTTCGGCGTCGGCGGCACGATGTACGGCACCTACGCCGGCAACGCGTGGACGACAGCGCAGGTTGGGAAGAATGTCGCGGTCTACTGGGGCAAGTACGGCAACACCTGGAATGGCACGAAGTCGGCCCCGCCGAAGACCTTCGCGCCGAGCTCCTGCTGAGTCGGACCCGGTCAATGCCGACGTCGATGACGATGCGGCCCCTGACGGGCCTGGCCTGCTCCGTTCTCGTCGGCGGCCTGGGCGTGGCGTATGCCGCTGCCCCGGCCGCCGCCGGCGGCGCCACTCTCGATGTGGCCACCACGGGTTCGGATGCCAACTCCGGCACGGCCGACGCGCCCCTGCGCACCGTCCAGGAGGCGATCGACCGGGCGACACCGGGGACGACGATCCGCCTGCACAAGGGCACCTACTCCCAGGAGTTGAAGATCCGCAGTTCCGGCAGCGCCGGGGCACCGATCACCGTCACGGCTGCCGGCGACGGGCCGGTGACCGTGACATCGGCGCAGGCACCGGATGGCTGCGGGGCTCGCCAACCCTCCTCACGCCGGACCATCAATGTCAGCGGCGGTGCGGACTACTGGACCTTCACCGGCATGACCATCGTCAACGGCGTCTACATCAATGGCGAAGGCGGCGGGAAGACCTACGCATGGCACGCGGGACTGGCCAAGAAGGGCCAATGGGAGCCCCGCCGGAAAGTGCCGGGGACGTCCAAGAACGATCCGGTCGCGGCCAAGGGCGCGGTTCCCTATCTCGCCAACCTCCTCCATGCCGACCTCGACCCGTCCGAGCACATCGAGTTCATCGGCAACACGATGACCGGGCGCGGGATCTATGCCACCTTGGCCAACTACGGCGTGGTCAAGGACAACACGATCACCAACATCCTGTGCGGCACCGGGCCGGGCGTGTGGGTGATGAACTTCAGCAACTTCTGGGAGGTCAGCGGCAACGACATCTCCAAGATCGCCGCCTCCACCTGGAAGCATTACATGCAAGAGGGTATCCGCTTCGGTAGTGCGGCGAACTACAACCGGATCGTCGGCAACACCGTGCACGACCTGCCCGGCGACGGACGGGCGTTCAACACCGATGTCGACGGCAGCTTCAACCTCTTCCAGAACAACATCGCCACCAATGTCGCGATCGGCTTCAACGACCAGATGTCGGGCTGGGGCAACACGTGGGTCGGCAATCGCGCCAGCAAGTACCGCACCTATTGCTTCGGCTTCCGGCTCAAGGACGCGACTTTGCGGACGCCGTCGCTGAACAGCAGCACGAATATGTCCACGATCAGCAATAACACCTGCAGTTCACCGGTGTCCGGCGCTCCCGCCCTGGGCATCGGTGCGGTCATGAAGAGCAGCTTCAACGCCAACACCTTCCCGAAGGTGATGCTCGGCACCTATGTCCCCGGCTACTGGGCCAAGCAGGGCAACACCTGGAACGGCTCCTCCAAGCCCCCCGCCGAGGGCTGAGCCGCCACCTCAACGCGTGCGGCCGCCCCGGGGATGGCTATCCCCGGGGCGGCCTTATCGTTCTGGGGCGCTGCGTTCGTTCAGCAGCCGGCCGAGGAGAGCGCCGGCGTGGTGCCGGGCAGCAGGCTCGATCCGTTCCAGGTATTGCCTTGAGCCGACCAGTAGGTCTGGAGGTTCTTGCTCAGCCAGATCAGCGGCATCTGGTTGCCGACGAAGGTGCCATTCATCATCCCGCCGACGCCGAGTGCTTTGGCCTTGCCGACCGCGCCGGTGGTGACATTGCAGCGCACGATCGGGCCGTTGGAGCTGCTGGCATACGACGGGGTTGCCAGTTGGGCATCCATCAAGCGGAAGCCGAAGCCATAGGTGCGGTAGCCGGAGACCGTGTTGTACTCCCAGCGGTTGCCCCAGCCGGACATCTGGTCGTTGTAGCCGATCGCCACATTGCTGACCGTGTTGTGGTGGAAGTCGTTCCAGCTGGCATCCACATCGGTATTGATGCCGCGGCCGTCGCCGGGCAGGTCGTGCACGATATTGCCGGTGACCTCGTTGTAGTCGGCGGCGCTGCCGAGGCGGATGCCCTCCTGCATGTAATGAGCGGCCGTCGAGATCGCAATATCGCTGATGTCATTGCCGGCGATCGTCCAATTGTTGCTGAAGGTCATCAGCCAGATTCCCGGCCCGATGCCGCAGGGGATCTGCGAGATGGTGTTGTCGGCGATGACGCCATTGCTGGCCAGGGCGCCATAGATGCCTCGCCCGGTCATCGTGTTGCCGATGATCCTGATCCCGTCGGCGGAGTCCAGATCATTGGCACCGGTGACGGTGCGCAGATAGGCGATGGTGTTCGCGGTCGCCGGCTGGTTTCGGGAGCCGTGACCCGGGACGGCGCGCCGCGTGAGGTAGTCATTGGCCTTGACCAGATTGGTCAGCCAGCTGTAAGCGACATTCGACTTCTTGCCGGCGATCCAGATCCCATTGTGGATGGCGAGCCCGTCGATCTGCCAGTTGTCCGCGCCATTGGCGATGGTGATGGTCCGGTCGGCTGCGGGTTGGCTGTTGTTGCACGGTTGCGGCTTGGAAGCGTAGGTCAGCAGGACCGGGCCATTGCCGGCTGCCGTGATCCGGATCGGCGCGGTGGCCGTGCCCGAGTTCTTGATCTTGACGGCGCCGGTATAGGTCCCCGCGAGAATCTTGATCGTGGTGCCGGGGGTGGCGCGATCCACGGCGGACTGGACGGTGGCCAGGGGCGAGGCGAGGGTCCCGAGTCCGGTTGCGCTGCCCGCCGGTCCGACATAGATCTCGGTCCCGTCGGCCTGGGCGCCGGAGGCGACCCCCACCGAGGCGATCAGGGCGCCGGCGGCGCTGAGGCAGGCGAGCGGGCGTGATGGCACTGTCTACTCCGTGGGATCGGCCGGACCGCTGCGCCTGGAGAAGTCCGACGGCGCGTGCGTTGTCCGATGTGTGGGGGGCGTGTGCGGAGAGCCGCGCCGCGGCACGTGCTCCCGGGAACGGCGTCGAGCACAATAGCGAATCGGGCGCAGGGGATCAATGCGCTCGCGTGCTGCCCTAGACCGGACGGCACCGCTTTCGCTCACCGGCGACCTGTCGTGCTGCTCGCACGTCACGTGCGCAGACTCTCGGAATGTCAAAACGGCGCGCCGACTGTGAATCACATCACAGTCGGCGCGTCGTTCGGATGATGAGACGGGGCGTTGGGCTATTTCGTGTTCAGGTTGAAGACCGAGACCCGCTCGTTGCCTTCTTCCATGATGTAGAGCCGGCCGTTATAGATGGCCAGGGTGTCGGGCTGGTAAAGCTTGCCCGCGACGTACCCGCGCTGCGAGATCTTGGTCACGAACGCGCCCGACTTAGTCCATACCTTGACCTTGTGTGTGGGCACATCGGCGACGTAGACCCGCTCCTTGTCGATCGCGATGCCATAGGGCCCCGAGAGCTGGTTGTCCGCGGTGCCCCGGCCGATAGCGAGCTTGCCGAGGTAGGCACCCGACGCGCTCCAGTGCGTGATGGCCGCCTTGGCGCTGTCGGCGACCCAGACCGACTGATCCACCGGGTCGATGGCGATGCCCTTGGGGTAGCTGAACTGGGCGTTGGTGCCGAAGGTGGTCACCAGTCCACCATTGGAGTTCAGGACCTGAACGCGGTAGTTGTTCGAGTCCGCCACATAGATATTGCCGTTGTTGGCGACGGCGAGACCTTGCGGGTTCTTGAACTTGCCCGGCGTGGTCCCGGCCTCGCCCGACCCCCACTTGTAGGTGCCGTCCTTGGTGTAGGCGACGATCCGGCCGTTGTCGGTGTCGGTGATCACCCAGTCGTTGGTGACCGGGTTGCTGGCGATCGCCCGCGCATAGTTGAACAGGTAGGGACCGCGGCCGCGCTTGCCCCATTGCTTCTGGAAGGCGCCGGTGGCCGAGAAAGTCTGGATGCGCCAGTTGTAGGTGT
The DNA here is from genome assembly GCF_039531165.1 of Nostocoides vanveenii. Lineage (NCBI taxonomy): Bacteria > Bacillati > Actinomycetota > Actinomycetes > Micrococcales > Intrasporangiaceae > Nostocoides > Nostocoides vanveenii. The sequence goes on from NZ_BAAAPN010000105.1 coordinate 15,752, forward strand.
CCGAGACGGCCACCGTGCCGTCCTTGGCGACGGCGACCCCGCGCGGGGCGTTGAAGCCGCCGGCTGGCGGCAGCTGCGGCGGGTTCGGGTCCGACATGAGGTACTGGCCGGTCGGGCTGAACTTCTGCACGCGGAAGTTGGGCATATCGGCCACCCAGACATTGCCGGAGTTGTCGACCGTGATCTCGCGGCCGCCGTCGGCGAACTGGCCGGGACCGGCGCCCATCGATCCCCACCGGGTGATGAAGTTGCCGTTGAGGTCGTACTTGTTGACTCGGTTCGCCTCCCCATCGACGACATAGACCCAACCGCGCGCCTTGTCGACGGCGATGCCGCGCATGTCACCTTGGAACTGGCCGGCCTTGGAGCCCTTGGAGCCCCACTTGCGCAGGAACGTGCCGTTCTTGTCGAAGACCTGAATCCGGTAGTTGCCGGGGTCGACGACGTAAAGGTTGTCGGAACCGTCGATCGCCAACCCGTGCGGGCTGCGCATCTGGCCGTTCGCCGACCCGAAGCCGCCGAACGACTTGATTTCCGCGCCCGAGGTGTTCGACATGACGATGTTGTGATCCCAGGTGTCGGCGACGAAGACCGTTCCGAGGCTGTTGACGACCACGCGCGAGGGGTAGAGGAACTTGCCGGCGCCCGTACCCTTGGCGCCCCAGCTGCGCAGGAAGGATCCGCCCGCGGAGTAGACATCGATGGTGTAGCGGTCGGTATCGGCCATATAGACGTCGCCATTGCGCGGGTCGACGCCGAGCCCGTAGGGCGTGTAGTACTGGTTGGCGCCATTGCCACTGTTGTTGATCAGCACGCCGAGCGGGGCGCCTGCCGGGCTGTAGCGCAGGACGCGGTAGTTCCAGTAATCCCCGACGATGATGTTGCCGTCCTTCCCGGTGGCCATGCCCCAGGCATACAGGCCGGCGTGGCCGGGACCGCCGATGGTGCGCTCGAAGGTCGGGTTGATCGTCCCCTTGGCCGAGTCGCCGGGGTCGGCGGCCGTGGCGACTTGGGCGCCGGCGACGAGCCCGGCGGCGGTGGTTATGGCTGTCGCCAGGAGACTGAGGCGACGAATGGGTGTGGTCATGGCAAGCTCCCCCAGATCATTCGGAGATGGTCCGCGTGTCGTTGGTGCTGCCTCCCGGGCAGCGGGTCCCCGCCATGGTAGCCACGACCTGGGACAGTGGCCAACGATTCGTCGAGGCCGTCGGCCCGTGACCAGCCGGTACGCTGGGCCGCGGCCCGGCAATCCGGCGCCGATATCTCAAGGGGAAAGCTGTGCGAACGTATTCGTTGATTCTTGGTGCCTGCGTGGGCGTGGCCGGCCTCGGGGCCACTGCGGCTGCGGCACCCGCCGGGGCGCGCGCCGTCCGGGCGCCGACCGTGCTCGGTGGCCCGGGCCATGCGACGGTCTATGCCTCCGGGATGGAGGTGGCCCCCGACGGCACCCTGGTGGTCGCCGACACCGGCAACGACTCGGTCGCGAAGTTCACGGCTGCCGGCAAGCTACTCTGGCGGGTCGCCGCCGGGGTCTCCGAGGGTGACGAAGCCGAGAACGCGCGCGACATCGCCGTCGACGATCACGGTTACATCTATGTGGCGGATGCGGCCGAGTTCCGGATCATCAAGCTCGACCCGGTGGACGGCCATACGATCAGTTGGTTCAACGGGCCGACAGGTGACCGCCTCGGCTCGCCCATCGGGATCACCGCGAAGAAGAACAAGATCTACGTCTCCGACGGGGCCAAGAAGAAGGTCCGCGTCTTCGACCCGAACGGCACCCAGCTCCAAGTCTTCACGGCTACCGGCGCGTGCGACTTGTCCGCCGTCCGGGACGCCGACGCCGACGCCGCAGGCAATGTCTACGTCGCGAACTACAAGAACAACAACATCGCCAAATTCTCGCCGACCGGCGCCTGCCTGACGACCTGGGGCTCGCAGGGCACCGCCAATGGCCAGTTCAAGAACCCCTACGGTGTGCGCGTGGCCAAGGACCCTAAGTGGGGCGAGGTCGTCTACGTCGCCGACTCCAATAACGACCGGGTCCAGGTCTTTTCCAAGACCGGGGCGCTCAAGGCCTTGGTCGGCAAGGCCGGCGCCTACAACCAGACGGGCACCTTCACCACCTTGCGCCGGGTGGCCGTCGCCAAGGACGGCGACATCTGGGGCGCGGATCTGTGGGGCTGGCGCCTGGTGCGCTTCGACCGGACCGCCACGGGCTACGCCTACGCCCAGACCATCGGCGGCCAGGCTCCGCCTCTGACCAACTCGGCCGTCTTCAATGAGCCCCGCGCGGTCGCCGTGGGCACCGACGGCAACCTGAACATCATGGACACCGTCAACCAGCGGGTGGTGACGATGACCAAGTCCGGCACCGTGCTCGGTGCGTGCGGGCAGCGCGACTACCGGCCGATCTCGGTCAACTGGCCGCGTGGCGTGGCCATCGACCCGGTGACCGGGGACCGGTGGATCGCCGACACCAAGCAGTCGCGTCTGCAGATCTTCCCGACCAAGTGCGGGCTGCAGACCTACCGCCTCGGCAATGTCGGCACCGCGAGCCAGCAGTTCACCTGGCCGTATGCCATTGCCATCCGCCCCAGCGACCGCCTCGCCTTCGTCGCCGACACCCAGAACAACCGGGTGACCGTGTGGGATGTCGCAACGCGATCCGCCTTGGGCACCTACACCGGCCTGAAGTCCCCGCGCGCCATCGCTGTCGACGCCGCCACAAAGAATCTCGTCGTCGCCGACGCCGGCAATGCGCGCATCGTGACGCTCTCCTACTCGAAGGCGGCCGGCTTCGCCGCGGTCTCCACGATCACCCCGGCCGGCTTGTCGATGCCCGAGGGGGTGGCCCGCGCGGCCGACGGGAACTACTGGATCGGCGACACCGGCAACAACCGTATCGTCATCGCGACCCCGTCCGGGACGATCGTCGAGACCATCACCACGGCCGCGGGCAAGGCCATCAGCAAGCCGACCTCGATCACCGCCGTCGACGGCGCGATCTATGTCAGCGACACCAACAACGACCGGGTGCTTGTCTACGGCTCGTGATTCGGCGGCGGTCGCCGACGACAGGTCGAGAAGGCCGAAGGCCGGGCGCGCACTGCGCGCCCGGCCTTCGGTTTGTCGCGGAAGCTACTTGACGTTGAGGTTGAACACCGAGATCCGCTCGTTGCCCTCTTCGGCGACGTAGAGCTTGCCCTTGTCCACGGCGATGCCGTCCGGAATCAGCAGTTTGCCCTTGACGGTGCCGCGCTGAGCGATCTTCATGACGAAGACGCCGGCCTTGGTGTAGACCTTCACGCTGTGCGTCGGGGTGTCGGCGACATAGATCCGCTCGGCGTCGGCAGCGATGCCGAAGCTGCCGCTGATGGCGTTGTCGGCCGTGCCCTTGGCGATCGGCAGCGTCTTGAGCTTGACGCCCGCGGTGCTCCAGTTGGTGATCTGGTCCTTGGCCGAGTCGCTGACCCACAAGGTGCCGTCGACGGGGTCGACGGTGATGCCGCGCGGGTAGACGAAGTCGGTGGCCGAGCCGAACATCCGCAGCAGGTTGCCATTGCTGTCGAGCACCTGGATGCGCTGGTTGTTGGAGTCGGTGACATAGATCGTGCCGTCGGGCGCGACCGTGACGGACTGCGGGTTGCGGAACTGGCCGAGTCCGCCCTTGCCGGCGGTGCCGGTCGACCACTTGTAGACGCCGTCCTTGGTGTAGGCGGCGATCCGGCCGTTGTCGGTGTCGGTGATGATCCAGTCCCCGTTCACCGGGTTGGACGCCACCGTGCGGGCGTAGTTGAACAAGTACGGTCCGCGCCCGCGCCCACCCCACTCCTTGGTGAAGGTGCCGGCGTTGGTGAAGGTCTCGATGCGCCAGTTGTAGGTGTCGCTGACGGCCACGGTCCCGTCGGTCGCGTTGACAGCGACGCTGCGCGGGGCGTTGAAGCCACCCGGGACGGGGGGCTGCGCCGGGTTGGGGTACTGCATGAGCGCCGCGCCGGTGGGGCTGAACTTCTGGACCCGGAAATTGGGCATGTCGGCGACCCAGACATTGCCCTGCTGATCCACGGTGACCTCGCGGCCGCCGTCGGCGAACTGGCCGGGGCCGCTACCGAGCGAGCCCCAGCGGGTGATGAAGTTGCCCATGAGGTCGTACTTGTTGACCCGGTTGCCCTCGCCGTCGACGACATAGACCCAGCCGTTGACCTTGTCGACCGCGATGCCGCGCATGTCGCCCTGGAACTGGCCGAGCTTGGAGCCCTTGGTGCCCCACGTGCGCACGAAGGCGCCGTTCTTGTCGAAGACGTCGATGCGCCAGTTGCCGGTGTCGACGACATAGAGGTTGTCGCTCGCGTCGAGGGCCAGGCCGTGCGGGGACTTCATCTGGCCGTTGGCGACGCCCCACGTGCCGAACTGCTGGATCTCGGTCCCGTTGCGGTCCGACATCACGATGTTGTGATCCCAGGTGTCCGCGGTGAAGACCGTGCCGAGGCTGTTGACGACCACGCGGGAGGGGTAGAGGAATTTGCCGGGGCCGGTGCCCTTGGCGCCCCACGAGCGCAGGAAGGCGCCGTCCTTGGAGTAGACGTCGATCTGGTACTTGTCGGTGTCGGCCATGTAGACATCGCCGTTGCTCGGGTCGATGCCCAGGCCGTAGGGCGTGTAGTACTGGTTCGCGCCGTTGCCGTTGTTTTTGATGAAGACGCCGCCGGGTCCGACCGGGGTGCCGTCCGCATTGAAGCGCAGCACCCGGTAGTTCCAGTAGTCACCGACCAGGATGGTGCCATCGAGTTGAGTGGCCATGCCCCAGGCATACAGGCCGGCGTGGCCGGGCCCACCGATGGTGCGCTCGAAGACCGGGCTGATGGTGGTCGCGGATGCCGGTGCCGCCGCGAGGCCGGGGCCCAGGGCGAGGGCGACGCCGGCCGAGACGCCCAGAGAGGTGGTGATGCGCGCGCGCAAGGACAAGGGAGACCCCCGACGTTCGTGGATATGGATGCTGTGGGCTGGCGCCAACTGACCGCCGTCGTTCCGCTTGCGGAAGCCCCCACGCTATGGTAGCGCGCGGGGTGCGATCCCCGTAATTCCACGTCGTCAGCGGGGTATGTCATCATCGACGGCGGCCAATGCTTGATTTTCGAAGGGTGGAAAGACGTCCATGACGATTTCGCGCGCGCGCCGGCGGTTCCTCGCCGGTGCTACCGCTGGTGTGGTCGGTGCAGGGGGTGTGCTCGCTGCGACCGCGCCCATGGCGCAGGCGGCGACGCTGCCCACGCCGACCGTGCTGGGTGGCCCCGGCCACGCCACGGTCTATGCCTCCGGTTTGGAGGTCGGTCCGGACGGCACCCTCGTGGTCGCCGACACCGGTAACGACTCGATTGCGAAGTTCTCCGCCTCCGGCACCCTGATCTGGCGGGTCTCGGGTGGCACCACCGACGGTGACGAGGCCGAGAACGCTCGCGACATCGCGATCGACAGCAGCGGCGACGTGTATGTCGGCGATGCGGCGTTGAGCCGGGTCATCAAGCTCTCGGGCAGCACCGGTGCCACGCTCGGCACCTGGACGGGTCCGTCCACGGACAAGATCGGCTCCCCGATCGGCCTGACCTACAAGGACGGCAAGATCTACGTCGCTGACGCGCTCAAGCGCAAGATCCGCATCTTCGATACCTCTGGCGTGCAGCAGTCCGCCATCGGCGAGAGCGGTTCGTGCAGTCTGGCTGCGGTCCGGGACGCGGACGCCGACAGCGCGGGCAATATTTATGTCGCCAACTACACCAACAACAACATCCTGAAGTTCTCCTCCTCGGGCACTTGTCTGGGCACCTGGGGGACCCAGGGGAGCGCGCCGGGTCAGTTCAAGAACCCCTACGGCGTGCGCGTGGCCAATGACCCGGTCTGGGGCGAGAGCGTCTATGTCGCCGACTCCAACAACAACCGGATCCAGATCTTCTCTACCTCCGGCTCCTACCGCACCTCCTTTGGCACCACCGGCACCTACAGCCAGACCGGCAGCTTCACCACCTTGCGCCGGGTCGCCGTCGCCAGCAACGGCGACGTCTGGGGTGCCGACCTGTGGGGCTGGCGCCTGGTGCGCTTCGCCCGCACGAGCACCGGCTTCTCCTACGCCCAGACCATCGGTGGCACCCCGCCGCCCCTGACGTCGACCGCTGCCTTTAACGAGCCTCGCGCCGTCGCCGTCGGCCCGACGGGCAATCTCAATGTCATGGACACCGTCAACCAGCGGATTGTCCAGATGACCCCCGACGGCGCCATCGTCGACTCCTGCGGTGAGCGCGATTCGCGCCCCGTCTCGCTGAACTGGCCCCGCGGGCTGGCTGTCGACCCGGCCACCGGCGACCGCTGGATCGCCGACACCAAGCAGTCGCGCCTGCAGATCTTCCCGGCGCGCTGCAGCGACCAGAAGATCCGCCTCGGTGACAAGGGCAGCGGCACCGGGCAGTTCTACTGGCCGTATGCCATCGGCATCCGCAACAGTGACCGGCTCGCCTTCGTCGCCGACACCCTGAACAACCGGATCGTCGTCTGGGATGTGGCCTCGCGCACTCAGATCGCCTCCTACACCGGTGGCGGCCTCAAGCAGCCGCGCGGTGTCAGCGTCGACCAGGCCACGGGCCAGATCATGGTCGCCGACACTGGCAACAACCGCCTCATCGAGCTGAGCTACTCCAAGTCGGCCGGCTTCGCCGCGACCCGCGCCATCGCCCCGGGCCTGTCTGGGCCGGAGAGCGCCGCGGTCGACGTCAACGGCGATGTGTGGGTCGCCGACACGGTCAACAACCGCGTCCAGATCATCAACTCGGCCGGGACGATCACCAACACCATCACCTCCTTCGACGGCAAGAGCTTGAAGGCGCCGAGCACGGTCAGCGTCTCGGGTGGCACGGTCTTCGTCTCCGACACCGGCAACGACCGGATCCTCAAGTACACCCTGAAGAACACCCCGCCGCCCGGCACCGGGCCGCAGTACAAGAGCACGCTCTACGGCTACGCGCCGGCGGACATGTACCCCGTGGACGTCACCAGCACCCCGACCCACTACTACGTGGTCGACCCGGGCCGCTACAGCATCTTCGGCGTCAACCGGGCCACCTCGGCCATCGACTACCAGGCCGGCGGCACGCGCGGGTCCGGAACCGATGAACTCGCCGCGGCCCGTGCCCTCGCGGCCGACAGCAGCGGCAATGTCTGGGTCGCCGACACGCCCAACAACCGCATCGTCAAGTACGACAGCACGCTGAAGAACCCCAAGACCTTCGGCTCCAAGGGCACCGGCAACGGCCAGTTCACGGCCATCTACGGCATCGCGGACGGCCCCGGCATCGGGGCCGGCGGCGCCAGCGCCGAGGTCATCTACACCATCGATGCCAACCGGATCCAGAAGTTCACGACCTCGGGCACCTGGCTCGCTACCAAGGTGGACCCCACCTTGAACCAGCCGCGCCAGATCGAGGTCAACAAGACCAATGGTGACGTCTACGTCGTCAACGCCCGCAACAAGCAGGTCGTCGTCTACAACAAGAACCTCACCGAGCTGCGCCGCTTCGGCAGCGTCGGCACCGGCAACGGCCAGTTCATGGGCGACCCCCGCGGCATCACGGTCACCCCGGACGGCTCGGTCGTCTTCGTCACCGACGACGGCAACCGCCGCATTCAGGCCTTCTCGGGCACGACGGGCGCCTACCTCTTCCAGATCGGCGGGACCGGCGTCTTCACCGACCCCCGCGGCATCGAGGTCACCGCGGACAAGAAGCTGATCATCGCGGACGAGTGGGACTTCGCCCTGAAGGAGTACACCTACACCACGTCTGGCGCCACCAAGGTGCGCCAGTTGTTCGGCAATGCGGCCAAGAACACCGGCGCCAACAGCCCGCGCGGCCTGGCGCTCGACAGCCTCGGGCACATCTTCGCCAGCGACTGGTGGAACCAGCGGATCATCCGCACCGACCTCAGCGGCGGCAACTTCTTCACCTGGGGCAAGCGCGGTATCCGCGGCGAGGTCGGCAGCCTCAACTTCCAGTGGGGCGTGGCTGTCCAGCCGGGCACCAATAACGTCTTCGTGGCCAACCGAGAGAGCCACGAGATCAAGGTGTTCAGCAACAACGGCACCCAGTTGTGGGCGTGGGGCAAGCGCAGCTCGGCACCGGGCGACTTCACCTTCCCGCAAGGTCTGACCTTCGACGAGGACGGCACCTTGCTGGTCGCCGACTCGGGCAACGGCCGGATCGAGCGCTTCAAGGTCAACAGCGACTCGCTGACCTACATCACGTCCTACGGCACCACCGGCACCGGCACCGGCCAGTTGCAGATGCCGACCGGCGTCGACACTGCCGCCGACGGGACCATCTGGATCGCCGACACCAAGAACAACCGGATCGTCAGCTATAAGCCGTCGACGGGCACTTGGGGCACGCCGATCACCAAGCCGGCCGGGTCGACGCGGCCCTTCGCCGTGCCGTGGGGCGTCACCGTGGCTCCCGACGGCTACATCTGGGTCGCCGACACCGGACGTCAGCGGTTGGTGCGGATGTCGACCAGCGGCACGATGAGCTACGAGGTGACCGGCGCCAGTGCCGGGACCTCCGACTTCGTCGGCCCCTTCCAGGTCGTCTTCGACGCCTCCGGCGAGCTGTACATGTCCGACACGTGGGGCAACCGCGTCATCCGCCTGGGTTTCTGACCCTGCGGTGACCCCCATGCCCGGGCACTAAGTTCGACCAGCGCCGGTCGGCGAACCCCACGACGGGGACGCCGACCGGCGCTGCCGCGCTCCGACCGACACAAGAAGAGACCTGACGTATGCCTGCCGAACTCCCCGAGAACCGATCGGCCGCGGGCCGCGCCCGCGCGCGCCTAGGCCGCCACGTCGCCTGGGCCCGCGAAGGCGGCATCGGGCGGCTGATCGAGGAGGACAACCTCGACCCGCGGGCGCGCGCGTCCGCCGCCCTGGCCCGCCGCAAATGGCGCCGCGAGCACGCGGTCACGCCGGGTCACGCGCGCGCGGCCTTCGTGGTGGGCGTCCAGCGCTCGGGCACGAATATGCTCACGCACGGCCTCGACGCCATGCCTGAGGTCGAGGTGCACAACGAGAACGACAAGCAGGTCTTCGACCGGTTCCAACTCCGCTCGCACGCGGTGGTTGCCGAGACGGTGGCCCGCAGCAAGCATCAGGTCGTGCTGTTCAAGCCGATCTGCGACAGTCACGACACCGACCTGCTGCTGGACGCCTTCGTCGATGCCCCGAATCCGGCCCGTGCGCTGTGGGCCTTCCGCGGTGTCGATGACCGGGTGCGGTCGGCGGTCACCAAGTTCGGCAACGTCAACCAGCAGGTGATGGCGCGCATCGCCGCCACCGGCGTGGATGGCAGCTGGCAGACCGGCCGGATGACCCCGGAGGTGTTGGAGGCGATCCGCTCCTGCGACCCCGCCGCGCTGGACGCGAACTCGGGCGCGGCGTTGTTCTGGTGGGCCCGCAACTCCCTCTACTTCACCACGGGGTTGGATGCGCGTGCCGATGTCATGCCCGTCAGCTACGAGCAGGTCGTGACCGACCCGGCCGATCGCCTCACCCGAGTCTGCGACTTCCTCGGCCTGCCCTATCGCGACGCGGTCAGCGCCCACGTCGACTCCCGGGCCGCGGCTCGGGGCAATAAGGCACCCCTGGATCTCGACCCGCGGGTCCGAGCCCTGTGCGACGACCTCGGCGCCCGGCTCGACGCGGCCGCCGCCGGCGTCGACGCGCGGTGAGTCGATGACCGAATCGCGGGTGGACCCGGCGGAGGCGCGGCTCGAGAAGTCCCCCAAGGCCGTTGTCCGGCAGTCGGGGATCACCTCCGTGGTCGCGCTCGTCGGCGTGCTCTCGGGGTTGGTGCTCGACCTGGCGTGGGGGTCGGTGTTCGGCATCGGCTATGAGTCGGATGCCTTCACCTTGGCGCTGCGGCTGCCGCTGGCCATCACTGCCATCGCGATGGTCGTCGCCAATCAGGTGCTCGTGCCGACCTTCGGCGCCTGGCTGACCACGATGGGCGAGCGAGAGCGCGCCCGGGCGGTGAGCGCGGTCATGCTCGCCTGCCTCGGCCTGTCGATCGTGCTGGCGCTGATCTTCTCGTTCTTCGCCTACCCCCTGATGGCCGCGATGGCGCCCGGTTTCGCCGACGAGCCCGGCAAGCTCGACCTCGCGGCCTCGATGACCCGCATCCTGGCCTGGTATGTCCCGTGCGTCATCGTCGCCGAGGTCCTGCGGTGCTGGCTGAACGCGAAGTTGGTCATCGGTTTCCCCGCCGCGATGACACTCGTGCTGAATGTGGTCTCGGTTGCCGTGATCCTGCTCGGGCCACGCTCGAACTGGGTGGTGCCGGCGGCCTATGTCGCGGGATCCCTCGTTCAGGTCCTCGCCATGGCGATCGCCTCCTTCGTCAAGGGCTGGCGGCCCGCAGCTCCCGCGTTCGGCCACCCGGAGGTCCGACGCACCCTGCGTCTGTTCAGCCGGCCCACCGTCGGTGCCGCCATGAACCCCATCGTGCGAATCGTCGAGGTGTTCATCGCCAGCGCCCTGCCGCAGGGAAGCACCACCTTGTTGCACTACGGCAACCGTCTCGCCAGCGCGGTCGGTGGCACCATCATCTTCCGCTCGATCATGGTCACCGTGCTCCCGCGCATCTCGCGGGCCTTCACCCGCGGCGACACCCCCGCCTTCCGCAGCATGACGCGGCTCGGCCTGCGCCTGATGCTCTTCCTCGCCGTGCCGATGACGATCCTCGGGGTGACGCTTGCCCCCGGTCTGACGCAGGCCGTCTTCGGGCTGGTGCCGAAGTTCAAGCACGAGCAGATCGTCACGCTCGGGACCTTGATGGCCCTGTATTCCCTCAGCTTCGCCGGTTCCGGCCTCCAGCGCGCCCTTTTGGCGCCGTTCTATGCCATGCGCGATACGCGCACGCCGCTGCGCAACACCGTCTACGGCATCGTCGCCAATGTCGGCTTGCTCTTCATCCTCGATGTCGCCATGGGCGACGGTGCCAGGGCGATCTATCTCTTCCCGATCGCCTACAGCGCTTCGCAGTACGTCAATGTCGGCCACGCGTGGTGGCTGATGCGCGCGGTGCCCGGGCTGGAGCGGCTGCCATTGCTGGTGCCGATTGCCGGTAGTCTGGTGTGCGGCCTGTCCGGCGGCGCGTCCGCCATCGCGGTGACGCAGGTGTTGCCCGCTTCTCCGACAGGCCTCGCGTCCGGAGTGGGCGCCTTCGTGGGGCTGGTCGTTTCCGGGCTCGTCGGTTTCCTGGCGTTCCGCCGGGGCAGCACCGCCGGCCGCCGGGTCGTCGGCCCGGCGCAGGAATCCCATCAAGCACCGAATATGCAAACGCCCGCCGTCGCCGGGCAGGAGGACAACCACGTGGACACGGTCGATCTGAGCAAGGCCGCGCCGCCCGCACCGGTGGCACCCGAGCCGAGCCCGAGGCGGCGCTTCGACCTGGCGACCCTCGGGACGGCGCTGCTGGGCATCGCGCTGACCGTCTACACGACCGTCGCGATCGCCGACGGCTCGAGCCACCTCGTGGCCGCCTTGCCGCTCGCGGCGATCGTCGGGATCACCCTGCTCATCGTCGCGCTCTACGACCTCGAGACCTTCGTGCTCATCGCCTTGCTCACCCGGGCGTCCATGGACGCGATCGGGGTCAACGCGCCGCATACGGCACTCGGTCTGATGCTGCTGGGCTTCGGCACGGTGTGGTTGCTGCTGCGCAAGGCGCGCCTCGGGAGCCGCTATCCGAGCTCGGGCCTGGGCATCGCCTACCTGGTGTTCGTCATCGTCGCCTTCATGGGCGTGATCACGTCGGCCAATATGAAGGCCAGCCTGACCGAATGGTCGCGTATCGCCACCATTGTCGTGGTCTTCCTCGTCGTCGAGCAGTTCGCCGCCCGCGGCAGCAAGCTGGGGCCCTTCACCGCCGCGATCGGTCTCGGGATCGTCGTCCCCGCCACCGTCGCCTTCTCCCAGCTCACCTCGGGCCAGGGCCTGTTCATCGCCGGTGGCTTCTCCCGGATCACCGGCACCTTCGATCACAGCAACCCGCTGGCCTATTTCAGCGTCGTCGTCCTGTTGCTGATGACCGCACTGGTCCCCTATACGCGCGGCGCGACGCGGGCGGGGGTGCTCTGCGTCGGTCTCCTCGCCGTGATCGTCCTCGGCTTGACCTACACCCGCAGCGCCTGGCTGGTCGCCGCCTTCGGTGTGGTGATCCTGCTGTGGCGCCGGCGGGCCGGGGCGGCCCTGGCTGTCTGCGCTGCGCTGGCGATCCTGGTCGCGGGCACCCCGATGGTCCAGAACCGCTTCGCCGACCTGGCGACGTCGGCACAGCTGAGCGGTAAGCCGGCCAACTCGCTGGCTTGGCGCTGGGCCTACTGGGGCGAGTCCCTCGATGTCGCCAAGCCCAGCCCCATCGCGGGCGTCGGCCTGCGCAGCGTTGCCCAGACGACCGCCGAGGGCAAGCAACCCCACAATGACGTCATCCGCGCCTATGTGGAGTTGGGCATCCCCGGCCTGCTCTCGTATGTGCTGGTGCTGGTGCTCATGCTCTGGACCAGCTGGCGGGCCGCGGCCGATGCTGCGCGGCGCCGCTTGACCGGCATCCCGCGCGCGATCACCGAGGCCGGCTTCGTCGTTGCGGTCGCGGTCGCGATCCTCAGCGTGGTCGCGAACTTGATGTCGCAGGTCGTCGTCATGATGTATGCCGTGTCCGTCATTGCGTTGTCCAGCGGCGCCTACCTGCGCCGGCGCCGCCTCGACGCCGAGGCCGACTCTTCGGCAGATCGCGCGGCGCGCTCGATGCGCATCGTGCGCACCTAGGGGCGAGGCGTCCGCGTGCGCATCCTGCAAGTCAACAAGTTTCTCTATCGCCGCGGCGGGGCCGAGGGCTATCTGCTCGATCTCGCGGACCTCCAGCGAGCCCAGGGACATCACGTGGAGTACTTCGGGATGTCCTATCCCGAGAACCTGCCGATGCGGTATGCCGATCACTTCCCCTCGCGGGTCGACTTCGAGCCCGCTCCCGAGGCGTTGAGCAAGCGGGTCGAGCTTGTCGGGCGAATGCTCTGGTCCCGCTCAGCGGCCTCGGGCATCGCCGAGGTGATCGCCGACTTCCGGCCCGACGTCGTGCACTGCCACAACATCTACCACCAGCTCTCGCCGTCCATCCTGCGCGCGTGCGCCGCGGCCGGGGTGCCCGTCGTGATGACCCTGCACGACTACAAGCTGGCCTGCCCCACCTACCAATTCCTCGACAAGGGCGAGATCTGCACCGCCTGCGTCACCGGCGGCGTGATCCAAGCTCTCAAGCGGCGCTGCAAGGACGGCTCGCTGGCAGCCAGCGGCATCGCGGCACTGGAGGTCGGAGCGCACCGGACCCTGCGGGCATACGGTCCGGTCTCGACCTTCCTGTGTCCGAGCGTCTTCCTGCGTGACCAGATGGCCGCTGCCGGGATCGCGCCGGAGAAGTTGCTGCACCTGGACAACTTCACCGACACCGATGTCCCGGTGCGCACCGAGCCGGGAACGGGCGTGCTCTTTGCCGGGCGGCTCTCGCACGAGAAGGGCGTCGACGTGCTCATCGACGCGATGCCGGTGCTCGCCGCCGAGACTCCCGGGGCGGTTCTCGACGTCGTCGGCGACGGGCCGGACCGGGCCGAGCTGGAGGAGCGGGCGGCCCGGGTCGCTCCGGGCCTGGTGCGCTTCCACGGCCGGGTCAGCGCCGACGAGGTCCGCGCCCGGCTGCGCGCCGCTGCTGTCAGCGCGGTGCCGTCGCGGTGGTATGAGAACCAGCCGTTGTCGGTCCTAGAAGCGTTCGCCAGCGGGGTGCCCGTGGTGGCCAGCGCGCTCGGTGGGCTGACGGACTTGGTCACTCCGGGTGTCGACGGGGATCTCGTCCCGGCCGAGGACCCGGCGGCACTGGCTCTCGCCTTGCGTCCCTACCTGTCCGACCCGCAGTATTCACTCCGGCACGGCGCATCCGCGCGCGAGCGGGCGCTGCGGCGACACGCGCCCGCGGAACACGCGGAGCGGATCGCGCGCGTGTACGAGGAAGCCGTCACCAGGAGGGTGTAGATGCGTATCGCAATGGTCGGGCTGCGGGGCCTGCCGGCGACCTTCGGCGGGATCGAGAAGCACGTCGAGGAGTTGGGGTGGCGGCTGGCCGAACGCGGTCACGAGGTGAGCGTCTTCTGCCGGCCGAACTATGCCGGTGACCTCGACCTGCCCACCGAGTTCGACTACGTCGCTCCCGTGGGCCGCCGGCCTGGACGGTACCGCGGGATGATCCTGCGCAACCTGCCGACGGTGGAAGGCAAGGGCGTGGAGGCCTTCGTGCACAGCGGCCTGGCCGCGGCCAGCACCGTCGGGCGCGGCTTCGACGTGGTCCACTTCCACGCCCTCGGGCCGGGCCTGTTCGCGCCCATCCCGAAGTTCCTCACGGGAGCCGGGGTGGTGCAGACCATCCACGGCCTCGATGACGAGCGGTCCAAGTGGGGCGGGCTCGGCTCTCGCCTATTGCAAGCCGGCCGGTGGGTCTCGACGCGGGTCCCCGACGAGGTCGTCGTGGTGTCTCGGGAGTTGGGCCGGGTCTATTCCGAGCGCCACCACCGGGCAACCGTCTACATCCCCAATGGTGCGCCCACCGTGACCCCGGTGGCTCCGGGGGCGACCCTTGCCCGCTTCGGGCTGGAACCGGGCCGCTATGTCCTGTTTGTCGGCCGCCTGGTGCCCGAGAAGCGCCCCGATCTGCTGATTCGCGCCTTCCGCGAGGTGCCCGGCGATGCGCGCCTGGTGATCGTCGGCGACACGGCGAACACCCGCGGCTACACCGGCGAACTGAAGAAGCTCGCGGCGGCCGACGCGCGCGTGGTGATGACCGGCTACCTCTTCGGCGCCGATCTCGCTCAGGTGATGACCTCGGCCGGGGTCTTCGTCCAGCCGAGCACGCTGGAAGGCCTGCCGATCACGCTGCTTGAGGCCGCGGCATACGAGCGGCCCGTGGTGGTCAGCGACATCCCCCCGCACCTCGAGGTCGTCGGCGCGTCCGCGCGGGGGCACCGGGTCTTCTCGGACGGCTCCCAGAACGACCTCACCGAGGCCATCACCGCCGAACTCGCCGACCCCGCGGGTGGGGCGGACGGCGGTCGCGAACTGGCCAAGGCGGTCCGCGCCCACTACGACTGGGACGCGGCGACCGACCAACTCATCGAGGTGTACCGGCGTGCCGGCCGCCGGTGACCTCGGCCGGGGCTTGCCGGGATGAGCGCATCGGACCCGTGGCTGATCGTGGGGCTGGGCAACCCCGGCCAGCGGTATGCCCGCAATCGTCACAATGTCGGTGCCCACGTCATCGACGACCTCGCCACACGACACCGGGTGACCCTGGGCAGCCACAAGGGGGGCGCGTCCGCGGCGCGGATTCACGTGCCGGGGCCGGGCGGCATACCGGCTGTACTGGCGGTGCCCACCTCGTTCATGAACGTCTCGGGGCCGCCGGTGCGTGACCTGGCGAGCTTCTACAAGATCCCGGCCGAGCGCATCGTGGTCATCCACGACGAGCTTGACATCGACTTCGGCCGCATCCGCCTCAAGCGCGGGGGCGGGGAGGGCGGCCACAACGGCCTGCGGTCGATCACGGCGAGCCTCGGCACTAAGGACTACTACCGGGTGCGCGTCGGCATCGGCCGGCCACCCGGGCGGATGGACGCCGCCGACTTTGTCCTGCGCGACTTCGACCGCCAGGAGGTGCCGGAGATCGCCGTGAGCGTGGTCGAGGCCGGCGACGCGGTCGAGCTTCTTGTCGGCGAGGGGCTGCTCGCCGCCCAACAGCGGTTTCACGCGCCGGGGCCCGTATGACGCTGGCACCCCTTCTCCCACTGCTCGCCGGTGACGCCTCAGTCGCCGCCGCGCTCGCCGCGCTCGGCACCGACCCGCGCGCCGAGGTCGCCCTGCCCCGGGGCGTCCGGGCGCCCCTGCTCGCGCTGGCCGCCAGCGACCGGCCGGTGGTTTTGGCCGTGACCGCGACGGCACGCGAGGCCGAGGACCTGGCCGCCGCGCTCGCGAGCTATCTGCCAGCCGAGACGGTCGCGACCTTCCCGAGCTGGGAGACGCTGCCGCACGAGCGGCTCTCGCCGCGCAGCGACACGGTCGGCCGCCGCCTGGCTGTCCTGCGCCGGCTCGCGCACCCGGTGGCCGATGACCCGGCGTTGGGGCCGATCCGTGTGCTGACCTGCTCGGTGCGCGCGCTTCTGCAGCCGATCGCCGTGGGTCTGGGCGAGTTGGTGCCGGTCGCCCTGCACGCGGGCGACAACCGCGCGCTCGAACTCGTGGCCGAGGATCTCGCCGCCGCGGCCTATACCCGCACCGACCTGGTCGAACGCCGCGGCGAGTTCGCGGTGCGCGGCGGCATTCTCGACGTCTTCCCGCCCACCGAGGAGCACCCGCTGCGCGTGGAGTTCTGGGGCGACACCGTCGAGGAGATCCGCTGGTTCAGGGTGGCCGACCAGCGCAGCCTGGAGATCGCCAGCCACGGCCTGTGGGCGCCGCCGTGCCGCGAGGTGCTGCTCACGGAGGCGGTCCGAGCTCGGGCCGCGGACCTGGCCCCGCAGTTGCCGGGCGTGCGCGATCTGCTGGAGAAGGTCGCCGAGGGCATCGCTGTCGAGGGCATGGAGTCGCTGGCCCCGGCGCTGGTCGAAGGCATGCAGCCGCTCGTCGACATCCTCCCTGAGCGGGCGGCCGTGGCCATCGTCGATCCCGAGCGCTGCCGGGCCCGCGCGCACGATCTGGTCGCCACGAGCGAGGAGTTCCTGCAAGCGTCCTGGAGCAATGCGGCCGCCGGCAACGCCGTGCCGATCGACCTGCTGGGCGTGCTCGGCCTGGCGTCCTACTGGACCCTGCCGCAGGCGCGCGACCACGCGCTCGCCGCCGGCACCGGCTGGTGGAGCCTGGGCGGCTTCGACGCCGACGACGAACTCGCGGCCTTCGGGGCCGAGGACACGCCGACCGCGCGGATCGAGGCGGTGGAGGCCACGGCATACCGGGGTCGGACCGAGGACGCGGTCGCCGACATCGCGGCCCTCGTGGCCGACGGCTGGCGGGTCCAGATCGTCACGGAGGGACCGGGCCTGGCGGGCCGCGTCGGTGAGGTGCTGGGGGAGCGCGGGATCGCGACCCGGCAGTCGGCCGTGCCGGAGGTGGGCATCGTTGCGGTGAGCACGGGCAGCGTGGGGCCGGGCTTCCGGCTCACCGACGGCGCCATCGCGGTGATCACCGAGACCGACCTGATGGGCACCGCTGCGGGTGGCGGATCGACCAAGGACATGAGACGGATGCCGTCGCGGCGCCGCGCTCAGGTCGACCCGCTCCAACTGCGCCCCGGCGACTATGTCGTGCACGAGCAGCATGGTGTCGGCCGCTTCGTCGAGATGATGCAGCGGACCGTCGCGGGGGCGACGCGCGAATATCTCGTCATTGAATACGCCTCGTCCAAGCGGGGCCAGCCGGCCGATCGTCTCTTCGTGCCCACCGACCAGCTCGACCAGGTCACCCGGTATGTCGGCGGCGAGGCACCCACCATCAACCGCCTCGGCGGCTCGGACTGGCAGCAGACCAAGCAGCGGGCGCGCAAGTACGTCCGGCAGATCGCGGCCGAGTTGATCCGGCTCTACAGCGCGCGGATGGCGACGGCGGGCCACGCCTTCGGCCCGGATACGCCCTGGCAGCGGGAGCTCGAGGACGCCTTCGCCTATGCCGAGACCCCTGACCAGCTCTCCTCGATCGACGAGGTCAAGGCCGACATGGAACGTCCGGTCCCGATGGACCGGCTGATCTGTGGCGACGTTGGTTACGGCAAGACCGAGATCGCCGTCCGCGCGGCCTTCAAGGCGATCCAGGACGGCAAGCAGGTCGCCGTCTTGGTGCCTACGACCTTGCTCGTTCAGCAGCACCTCAACACCTTCAGCGAGCGGTATGCCGGCTTCCCCGTCGTCGTGCACGCCCTCTCCCGCTTCCAGAGCGACCGCGAGGCGCGGGCGGTTCTCGCCGGCCTTGCGGACGGCTCCATCGACCTGGTTATCGGCACCCACCGGCTGCTCGGCTCGGAGGTCCGCTTCAAGGATCTCGGCCTGGTCGTCGTCGATGAGGAGCAACGCTTCGGCGTCGAGCACAAGGAGCAACTCAAGGCGCTGCGGACCGCTGTCGACGTGCTCTCGATGTCGGCCACGCCGATCCCGCGCACGCTGGAGATGGCCGTCACCGGGATCCGCGAGATGTCCACTCTCGCAACGCCACCGGAGGAGCGGCACCCGATCCTGACCTTCGTCGGCGGTTATGACGAGAAGCAGATCACCGCGGCCATCCGGCGCGAGTTGCTGCGCGACGGCCAGGTCTTCTATGTCCACAACAAGGTCTCGACCATCGAGCGCGCCGCCGCCCGGCTGCGCGAGCTGATCCCCGAGGCGCGCATCGCCACCGCCCACGGCAAGATGGGCGAACACCGGCTCGAAAAGGTCGTCGTCGACTTCTGGGAGCGCGAGTTCGACGTGCTCGTGTGCACCACCATCGTCGAAACCGGCCTGGACATCTCCAATGCCAACACCCTGATCGTCGAGCGCGCCGATCAACTCGGCCTCGCGCAGCTGCACCAGCTGCGCGGCCGGGTCGGACGGGGCCGCGAACGGGCATACGCCTATTTCCTCTATCCGCCCGAGAACCCGCTGACCGAGACGGCGATCGAGCGGCTGCAGACCATCGCCGCGAACACCGACCTCGGCGCCGGCATGCAGGTGGCGATGAAGGACCTGGAGATCCGCGGCGCTGGCAATCTGCTCGGCGGCGAGCAGTCCGGCCATATCGCCGGAGTCGGTTTCGACCTCTATGTCCGCCTCGTCGGCGAGGCGGTCTCCGCCTTCCGGGGCGAGCAGGAGGAGCCCGTCACCGAGTTGAGCATCGAGTTGCCCGTCGACGCCCACTTGCCGCACACCTATCTCCCGGGGGAGCGGCTGCGGCTAGAGGCCTACAAGAAGCTCGCCGCGGTGACCTCCGAGGCCGAACTGGCCGAGGTGAGCGCCGAGCTGGTCGACCGGTATGGGCCGCTGCCCGAGCCGGTCTCGAATCTGGTGGCCGTCGCGCGCCTGCGCATCCTCGCCCGGCAGGCTGGGGTCGCCGAGATCGCCGTTCAGGGCACGAATGTGCGCTTCGCGCCGGTCACGCTGCGCGATAGCCAGCAGTTGCGCCTGCAGCGTCTCTACCCGAAGTCGCTGTACAAAGATGGAATCCGTACGATGCTGGTGCCGAAGCCGATGACGGCTCGCGTGGGTGGCAAGCCCCTGCGTGACCTCGCGGTGCTGGCCTGGGCGAGCGACTTGATTCGCGCGGTCTTGCTGGACGAGATCGGCGTGTCGGGACGGGTGGCACAGGAGAGCGCCGGGCCGCAGGTGACCCGCAGCAACGAGAGAAGGAACCGATGACCATCAGCACCTCCCGCCGTGCTCGCGTCCGCGCGTCCGCTGCCGTCGCGGTCGGCGCCGCCGTGCTGCTGACCGGCTGCGGCCAGAGCGATGTTGCGGCCAAGGTCGGTGATCGGGTGATCTCCGAGAACGCCGCGCGCGTTGCGGCCGAGCAGATCCGTGCCAACTTCGATGCCGACACCTTCGGCACCCCCGAAGCCGTCCGCTCACTGATCAGCGCGCCGCTGATCATCGCCGCAGGCGAGAAGGCCGGTATGCCGTTCAGCGTCGAGGCCGCCAAGGCCGCCTTCGCCAAGACGAGCGACCCCTCGCCCGAGGCCATCGAGTTGCTGCGCGCGAACTATGTGGCCTCGCAGATGCAGGGGCAGCCCGCCCTGTCCGAGGTCAGTGCCGAGTTGCTGAAGTCGAAGATCGTCATCAACCCGCGCTATGGCACCTGGGATGCCAAGACGGCGGACATCGTCGACTCGGCCCCGAACTGGCTCAAGGCGACCTCCTGATCGTGCCTGCGTCCGGCCTGACCCTGCTGCTGACCAGCGTGCGGGTCGCGCCCGGCCTGCTCACCCGCGATGCCTGGCGGGCGGTGGAGGTGGCCCGGGTGCTGGGTCGGGAGGACACCGAGCCGGTCGTCGAGGCAATGCGCGGCTGCGGCGTGGACGTGGAGTGCGTGGCGGTCGCGCCCCCGCAGTTGGCCCGGCTGCTCATCGACGCGGCCCGCGAACGCCCGGTGGTCTGGCTGACCAGCGCCGACGGTGACCCTGGCCTGACTGACGCCATCGCCGGCGAGGTGTCGGTGCTTAAGGACCCGCCCACGGTGGAGGTGATCGTCGGCTCGTACGACGTGCCCGGCTCGGCCCTGCTCGACGTCGTCGCCTGCATGGACCGGTTGCGCAGCCCGGGAGGCTGCCCGTGGGATGCTGCTCAGACCCATGAGACGCTCGCCCCCTATCTGACCGAGGAGGCCGCCGAGACGGTCGAGGCGATCGCGTCCGGGGATCGCAAGCACCTGATCGAGGAGCTCGGCGATGTGCTCCTGCAGGTCGCCTTCCATGCGCGGGTCGGCGAGGAGGACCCCACCGACCCCTTCACGATCGACGATGTCGCGACCGGGCTGGTCGCCAAGCTGGTGCGCCGGCATCCGCATGTCTTCGCCGACGGCACAGCGAGCACGCCCGAGGAGGTCGAGGCCGCCTGGGCCGAGATCAAGGCCGCCGAGAAGGCCGCGAAGCCGGCTCAGGGGTAGCTCGCACCGGTCGAGAGTCGGCGACACGCGGGCCTGGGCGCCGCTGGCGCGGCGTGTCCCCGACGCTCGTCGGTGGATAAGGTTGGGCCCCATGTCCGCACGCGTCCTCAGTGTCGGTGGAGCGATCCTCGACGTGCTCTGCCTCAGCCACGACGACCCGATCCCGGGCACCTCCAACCCCGGCAGAATCACGACTGCGGCCGGTGGCGTAGCGCGCAATTTCGCCGAGAATCTCGCCCGCCTCGGCACGCCGGTCAGCCTCATCTCGGCTTTGGCCGACGACCCCGCCGGCATCGCCGTGCGGGCCCGCTGCGTCGATGCCGGCATCGACATGGAGCACGTCGTGGCGGCCGGCCACGGAACCGGCATCTACTCCGCCATCCTGACGCCTGATGGCGAACTCTCGGTCGCGATCTCGGACCTGGCAGCGACCGAGGAGATCACGCTCGACCAGACCGTCACGGCAACTGACCGGCTCTCTGCCCAGGACATCGTCTTCGTGGACGGCAACCTGCGGCCCGAGGTGGCCGAGGGGATCCTGGCCGCCGCCCACCGAGCCGGAGCGCGCACCATCGCCGAGCCGGTCAGTGTGCCGAAGGCGCAGCGGCTCCGGGCCGCGCTCGTGGCCCAGCCGCCGTGGCTGGTCACCCCAAATATCGAGGAACTCGTCGCCCTGACCGGCGGGCCGGTCAACTATGCGCGCGTCGGTGAGTCCGCCGCCCGCCTGCTCGACCTCGGGGTCACCTATGTCTGGGTGCGGCTGGGCCGCTCCGGCAGCGCCCTGTCCTGGCGCGACGAGGCCGGCGAGGTCTCGTCGCTCGCCTTCGCTGCCCCGGTCGTCCCGGTGACCAATGTGACCGGGGCTGGCGACGCGATGACCGCGGGGTTCATCCACGCCCTGCTGCGCGGGAGCACGCCGGCGGCGGCCGCGGCATACGGTCATATCGTCTCGGCACTCACCGTCGCGAGCGGGGAAGTCGTCCGCTCCGATCTGTCGGAGGCGCTGGTCGCCGCGAGCGGCGGGAGCCTGTGAGCCGCCTCGCGATCGCCGAGGAGGTGGCCGTCGCGCTCGCCGCGGGCGGACCGGTCGTGGCGCTGGAGTCGACCATCATCAGTCACGGGATGCCGTATCCCGACAATGTGGCGATGGCGCTGGAGGTCGAGGCGATCATTCGCGCCGGCGGGGCGACGCCAGCGACCATCGCCGTCCTGGACGGGATCCCGCGCATCGGATTGAGCCGCGACGAACTCGAGCTGCTCGCCACGGACCCGCACGTCACCAAGGTCAGCGTCCGCGACCTGCCTTATGTCGTCTCCACCGGTCGGCACGGCGCCACCACGGTCGCCGCCACCATGCGGTTGGCAGCGCTCGCGGGGATCCGGATCTTTGTCACCGGCGGACTCGGCGGCGTCCACCGGGGAGCGGAGTCCTCGATGGACGTCAGCGCCGACGTGACCGAACTGAGCGTCACCGATGTCGCCGTCATCAGCGCCGGAGTGAAGTCGATCCTCGACATCGGCCGGACCCTGGAGGTGCTCGAGACGCTCGGTGTGCCGGTGGTCGGCTATGGCAGCGGTGAGTTCCCGTCCTTCTATTCACGGATCTCCGGCCACCGCGTGCCGATGCGGCTGGACACGCCCGCCGAGCTGGCCGCGCTGCTGCACACGAAATGGGAGCTCGGCATCTCCGGCGGCGTGGCGATCGCGAATCCCGTTGCGGCCGAAGACGAAATTCCGACCGAGGAGATGGCCTCGGTGATCGACCGGGCGCTGGCGGACTGCGCCGAGCGGGGCATCATCGGCAAGGACATCACGCCCTACCTGCTGGGCCGGATCGTGGAATTGACCGACGGTGCGTCACTGCGAACCAATATCGCGCTCGTGCGCGGCAACGCCCGGCTCGGTGCCGCCCTCGCCGTGGCCTACGCTGCCCTCCCGTAACCATCGCTGGTTGCCTAGACCTGCCTCTTCCCGTCGAGTGGCCGGTTCAGGGTCGTCGAGTGGCCCGCCGACGTTTGAGAATGGCAGCGTTCTGCGACCCTTGCATGGTTGTGCATCCGTTGCAGGGTTCTAGCCATGCACGGATAGGCAAACCCTGCACGTGCGGTCAAACGTTGCCATTATCCGGGGGTGGGCGGGCGCGCAACCGCGCGTCGTCTGCCTGGGGGCGCGCGGCATATGGTTCGCGGTATGCCGCGCCCTTCGTTGGTCCGCCCGTTGACGATCACGTATGCCGTGGTGGCCGCGGCCGACACCGTGTTGGCCGGCGGCGGAGGTCCGCGTGCGCACCAGGCTCGCCTGGTTACCAAGCCCCTGCTCATGCCCGTTCTCGCGGCCGCCTTTGCGGCCGATCCTCGCGGCCGACGTTCGCCGCTGGGCCGCCCGACCCGCGTGGCGCAGCTGGCGGGCTGGATCGGTGACCTCTCCCTGCTGCGCTCGGGCACGAGCGCCTTTCTGACCGGGATGGGCGCCTTTGCGGCCGGGCAGGCGTCCTACCTCTCCGGCTTCCGCCGCCATCGGGCGGCCCGGGTCTGGCGCACACCGATCGGCGGGGCCACCGCGCTGGCCTTTGCCGCTACCGGGCCCGTCCTCGCCGTCGGCGCCGCCCAGCAGGATCCTGTCCTCGGGCCGGGCGTCCTGACCTATGCCGCTCTGTTGACGGCGATGGCTGCGCATGCCGGCAATCTCGCACCGTCCGTGCCGATCGCGGCACGGCGGGCGACAGCGGCCGGCGGGCTCGCCTTTCTCGCCTCCGACACGCTCTTGGGGATCGGGCAGTTCGCCCTGACCGACCCACCGGCCTGGCTCGAGTCCGCGGTCATGGTGACCTACGCGACCGCGCAATACCTGCTCGCCGAGGGTGCCCTCCGCGCCGCGCCTCAGAGCGCCGAGTAGGGCACGGTCACCGGCCACCCCGCATACTGCTCGGCCCCGGATTCGGCCGTATGCCAGGGCCAGCACTCGATGCGCACCGTCTTGGCGTCGTGGTCGAAGACCAGCAGCCCGAAGCCCTCGCGCTTCAAGCCGCGATCACCGAAGTCCTGGCTCGGCGGCGGGTAGTACTGCCACAACTCCTTCAGCGTGAACTTCGGATTGGCTACGGCGAGCACCCGCACCCGGTTGCCGAAGGCATCGGTGAAGTCGCCGGTGTTCGGCGTATCTCCCGGATTGGGCAACGCCGCCGCCGGCGCGAACCAGCGCTGGAAGCTGCTCGACCCGGCGGGTGGGGTGAACTGCAGCGGCCCATCGGCGAAGCCCGCGATCCCGTGGCGCACCAGGTGACCCACGTGCTGGTCGCCGGCGACGATGAGGGCATGCGCGGCCTGGGCCAGGCGCACTGCCCGCGCCCGCCCCTCGGGCGGCCAGCCGTGGGTGTCCGGGTCCGCGCGCGGCGCGCCATTGGCATTGGTCAGCACGCACGCCCAGGTCGATCCGGTCAAGATGACCTTGGGCATCCCGGCGTGCATCCCCGCCCACGTCGACAGGAAGGTTTCCTGCCGGGCACCGAGGAGTTCGAGGGCCCCGCCGCCCGGAGCTACCGGCCCGTTCTTGAACTTGCGGTCCTCGACGATCGCGAAACTCGTTCCGCCGTAGGCGAATGCGGCATAACCGACGGTGATCCCCTGCGCGACCGGCCTGGGATCGAAGCGGTCCGGGTTGTGCCAGCTCGACATGCGCTGCACCAGGTTGACCCAGCTCGCGGCATTGACATAGCCCCCGGTCTTCGGATCGGTCGTCGCGATGCCGCCCTCCCCGAAGAGATTGGGCTGGTAGACATCGTGGTCGTCGGTGAGCACGATCGTCGGCAGCCGCTGCGTAAGTGGGCGCATGGCCCAGTGCCACAGCAGGAATTTGTAGAGGAAGTCCAGCTCCGGAGCTGGGCCCTTGTCCTTCGCCGTGGGTGAGGTCTCGTAGAGCTGATCCCCATGCGCCACAAGGAGATCCGGGCGTTGGGCGGCGATGGAGGCCATGATCTCGTTGTGCGGGAAGTAGATATTGCGCTTGCTGTAGAGATCGAGCGCAACGCTGCCGGGCAAACGCGCCTGCCACGGGGTGACCGAGTCCAGGGGCCGGTGGCTCGCCTTGAGGCAGTTGAGGCTCGCCACGCGCAGCCCGGCCCGCGGTGCCGCCGGGATCGTCCCGCCGTAGAGCACCTGACCACTCCCGACGATCCGGTATCCCGTGGGGGCAGACGTATCGATCCCCTTGGCATAGAACAGGGCGGTGTAGCCGGGTCCGATCGTGCTGGTGCCCAGGCGGGTCCAGACACCGGCGCGTTGGACCTCCAGACTCAGGCCGGGCAGCGTCCGCGGATCCAACGGCATCAATTGCACCGTCATCCGCAGCGTGCCGCCGACCGCGGTGAAGAGCGTCCCGACCACCGGCCCGAGAGCCCGGTTAGGGATCACGGTCACGCCGCTCGCGGTGAACCCGGTCAGCCAGTAACGGGCCTCGGAGCCGTCGCGTGAACTCGAGATCAGCGCGATCCCGCCGCGCACCCGCGCCCACGGCACACTCGCGAGCGTGGCGCGCTGGCGCACCTCCCCGGACGCGGTCGCCGCCACCGAGAGGCTCAGCGTCACGGCGTCGGCGGACACTGGCCGGCAGGTCAACCGCAGCGTCAGGTCCTCGCTTGCCGTCCTCGGCTGCGCGGCACCGACGACGCTCGCCGGCAGCTGCTGCCACAGGAACTGATCGCCTTCAGCCGTATGGTCGCGGAAGCCCACCGCGCCGCCCTGGTCGACCGCGGCAATCAGCCCGCCGCCGATCCCGCTCGCCGAGCCGAGAAGCGCGCGGCGGCGCGCATCCTCACCCGGTATGCCGGTGCCCACCACGAAGCCGGACAGCCCGTTCCCCAGGGTCACTGTGCCCGTGCGCACCGACAGATCGAAGGACATGCCCTGGATCTCGTGGGTCAGGACCGCGATTGTGCGCCCGACCGTTGATCCGGTGGCCGCCACGCACTCCATCCGCCCGGCTCGCACCAGCCAGTCCTGGAGCCGGTTGCCCCAGAACCGGTCGCCGAGCCAGTGCGCCGACCCGGCCGCGACATCCAGTGCCTCCGCCGCTGCGGGAATTGCCCCCAGCCCGCCGATCGCGGCCGTCCCCCCGAGAAAGGTGCGCCGCGTCAATGCGCTGATGACCTGTGAAGACTCGACTCCCGCCATACCCAGCGAGTGTGGCACGGCTGCGGCCAGATTTCCCGCCCGATGCCACAAACCCCTGATATGCACCGGAAGACTTCGCGTGCATACGAGGGTTTAACCACGCGCATGCAGCGAAACACGCCCGGTCAGCGTTGAGAAGGGTGTGAGCGTGCAAACCGAGCAGAGCTACGACCGTCTCGTCACGACCGCGGCCCCCGCTCTGCTCCGTCTGGCCTATCTGCTGACCGGCAACAACCCCGGACGCCGAGGACCTCCTCCAGGACACCCTGCTCGCCACCCAGCGCTACGCCGTTGTGATTGCGGAGATGGCTGCGCCCACGGCCTACCTGCGTCGCGCTCTCCTGAACACCTTCCTCTCCGGCCGCCGGCGCGCGACTCGCCGACCTCGACTCGTCGCCCTCGCCACCGAACCGCCGGCACCGCCCACCGCCCCGGAGCGCCTCGGCGCCGTCTGGCAGCACCTCGCCGCACTCCCGCCCAAACAGCGCGCCACGCTTCCTTCGCTACTACGCCGGTATGCCGGACCACGAGATCGCCGCGACCCTCGGCTCATCCGAGTCCACCGTCCGCTCCAATGCCGCCCGCGCCCTCGCGACGCTGCGCACCCACCTGGCCGGCATCCCCCGGGAGGAGATGTGAGATGACCACGCCCACCGACACCGACCTCGAGGACCTGCTCCGCACGACATTCGAGACGTATGCCGCTCACCCCGACCCGCAGCGCGCCCAGGCGCTGGCGGCCACCGTCGCCGACGCGCCACCGCGGCGCCGCTGGACCCGGGTCCTGCTGGCCGCCGGTGTCGCCGGTGCACTGGTCCTGGGGGGGAGGGGTGATCTGGTCGCAGATGCGGCCGGCGCCATCGGGGGCGAGCGTGGCACCGACATCGGGCGCAACCCGTGGCGCATATCCGCCGCCGCAGACATCCACCGACATCGATCCGGCGGTCCTCGCCCAGGCCGAGGCGGCCGCGAACCGCACCAGCTCGGAAGCCGCCGTCGAGCAGCTCCGGGCTGCCGCTATCGCCCGGCTCCCCGCCGGGGCCCAGCGCACCGATGTGACTATCGCGGCCGGTGAGACCCTCCAGAGCGTTTTCGGCAATCTCGTCTACCGGGCCGAGGGCCGACAGGCGACGAACCGGTCGCCCAGGTGCTGGACCGGCTGCGCACGGCGGGCTTGCCCGGGATGGCTCTCTCCGACGACAGCAGCTACGAATTGCCCAACGGCGCGACCGTGCACAGCCTCAGCTTCCAGCGCACCGGCACCGCTGCCCACACCGCGCTGCACCTGCGGTATGCCGTCGTCCCCGACAGCCGGAGCAGCCTCGTCAAGGTCGAGGTCGTCACCTCGTGGCGGCCGGAGCGCTCGGTCCACGTGGGCGCGGACGGCGTTGTGAGCGCATCGGTCGACCTTGTCGATGCCTCGGGCGCTGTCGACCCACGCACCCGCGCGCTCACGCCGCGCCAGGTCACCTCCTTCGTCGACGCCCTCAACTCCTGGTACCCGCGCCGCCGGTCGACGCCCCGGGCCTGTGTCCGCTCCCCCGACGCCGGCTCGCGGGTCGTCCTGGACTCGCGTCATTGGAACATCACCTTGACTCCCCAGCCCTGCAGCGGCAGCGTGGTCGTCACCACGACGTCCGGAGGCGGCCTCCAGACGGCCGGGCAGCCGACCACGGCGCCCGTCGTCAGCTACCTGGAGGACTGGGCGCGCCTGCGCGCCGTGCTGGACAGCCTCGGCATCCGCTGACGGCGACAAACCCTGCAACGGGAACAGAACGCTGCCATTGTCGTGGCCGCCCCGAGCCCGCCCCGTGCCCACCCCGAGACGGCCGGTTGCCGACCCGATCGGAAGGTGGCGGTCAGCGCGGCGGTGCGCCGGGCGGCATACGGGCTCCACTACGCTGGGAGGCAAGTCCACCACCCACGTATGTAGGAGCCTGTTGTGGCCAGCATCGAAGCCATCGTCGCCCGCGAGATCCTCGACTCGCGCGGCAATCCCACGGTCGAGGTCGAGGTCGGCCTCGACGACGGCACGGTCGCCCGCGCGGCCGTCCCCAGCGGCGCGTCGACCGGCGCCTTCGAGGCCGTCGAGCGCCGCGACGGCGACAAGAGCCGCTACCTCGGCAAGGGTGTCGAGCAGGCCGTCGACGCCGTCATGGAGGAGATCGCCCCCAAGCTCTACGGCTTCGACGCCGCCGACCAGCGCCTGATCGACGACGAGATGCTCGCCCTCGACGGCACCGCCAACAAGGGCGAGCTCGGCGCCAACGCCATCCTCGGTGTCTCGCTCGCCGTCGCCAAGGCCGCCGCTGACTCCGCGGGCCTGCCGCTCTTCCGCTACATCGGCGGCCCGAACGCGCGCATCCTCCCGGTCCCGATGATGAACATCCTCAACGGCGGCAGCCACGCGGACTCCAATGTCGACATCCAGGAGTTCATGATCGCCCCCATCGGCGCGGCCAGCTTCCGCGAGGCGCTGCGCTGGGGTGCCGAGGTCTACCACCAGCTCAAGTCCGTGCTCAAGGCCAAAGGCCTGGCGACAGGGCTTGGCGACGAAGGCGGCTTCGCGCCCAACCTGGAGTCCAACGCCGCCGCGCTCGACCTGATCATCGAGGCGATCAAGGGCGCCGGCTACGAGCCCGGCAAGGACATCGCCCTCGCGCTCGATGTCGCCGCCAGCGAGTTCTACAAGGACGGGTCCTACGCCTTTGAGGGCGGCACCAAGAGCGCCGCCGAAATGATCGACTACTACGCCGGACTGGTCGAGACCTACCCCCTGGTCTCCATCGAGGACCCGCTGAACGAGGACGACTGGGAGGGCTGGCACGCCATTACCGAGCGTCTCGGCGACCAGGTCCAGCTCGTCGGGGACGACCTCTTCGTCACCAACCCCGAGCGCCTCGGCCGCGGCATCGCCGAGGGCACCGCGAACGCATTGCTCGTCAAGGTCAACCAGATCGGCTCGCTCTCGGAGACCCTGGACGCCGTCGACATGGCCCACCGCGCCGGCTACCGCTGCATGATGAGCCACCGCTCCGGCGAGACCGAGGACGTCACCATCGCCGACCTCGCCGTCGCGACCAACTGCGGCCAGATCAAGACCGGCGCCCCGGCCCGCTCCGAGCGCGTCGCCAAGTACAACCAGCTGCTGCGCATCGAGGAAGAGCTCGACGCCGCCGCCCTGTATGCCGGCGCGGGCGCCTTCCCGCGGTTCGCCGCCCAGAGCTGATGGCGAGCACCGGTCCCCGTCGCGGCCCGGCCACGCGTCCCAAAGGACGCGGGCCGGCCGCCCGGCCGCGCCCGGAAACGGAGACGCCGGCCGAGGTCGCGCAGTGGCGCTCGACCGTCACGGTCGGACGGGTGATCGGCGCGCTGACGGTCGCCTTGATGCTCTTGTTGCTGCTCGGGCCGACCTTGAAGACCTATGTCGACCAGCGTGGCGAGATCGCCGCGCTGCAGGCGCATGTCGCCAAGCAACGGGCAGACGTCGCCGCGATGGAGAAGGAGAAGGCGCTCTGGTCCGACCCGGCCTATGTCGAGCAGCAGGCGCGCCAGCGGCTGAAGTTCGTCAAGGTCGGCGAGAAGGCCTACAGCCTCATCGATGCCGACGCGGTTCCGACCTCAAAGGCCGCCGATCCCGTGCTCGACGCCGCGACCGCAAGCACGCACCCGTGGTACGGCCAGCTATGGGAGTCGGTCAAGACCGCCGACAACCCCCAGCGCTCGGCGGGATGACCGCCCCCGACCCGGCCGACATCGCCACGGTCGCCTGGCAGCTCGGTCGCGAGCCGCGGGGCGTGCTCGATATCGCCGATCGCTGCCCGTGCGGCGAGCCAGATGTCGTGCGCACCCGCCCCCGTTTGCCCGACGGCACGCCGTTCCCCACGACCTTCTATGCCACCTGTCCGCGGCTGACCGCGGCCATCAGCACCCTGGAATCCGCGGGGGTGATGAGGGCCATGGAGGCGCGGCTGGCCGACGACGCCGAGCTCGCCACGGCATACGAGAAGGCGCACGCGGACTATCTGCGGCGCCGCGCGCAGCTCGGTGACGTGCACGAGATCGAGGGCGTGTCGGCCGGTGGGATGCCGACGCGCGTCAAATGCCTGCACGTTCTGGTCGCCCACGCCCTGGCCGCCGGGCCGGGGGTCAATCCTCTCGGCGACGAAGCGCTCGCTCTACTGCCACAGTGGTGGTCGACCTCGCCCTGCGCCACGACCAAGGAGTAGCCCATGCGCGTTGCCGCCGTCGATTGTGGGACCAACTCGATCCGCCTGCTGATCGCCGACGTCGATCCGGCGACCGGCGGCCTGCGCGATCTCGTGCGCCGGATGGAGATCGTCCGCCTCGGCCAGGGCGTCGATCGCACCGGCCGGCTCGACCCCGAGCGCATCGACGCCGCGCTCGCGATGTCGCGCGAGTATGCCGAGCAGTGCCGCACGTATGCCGTGGACGCCGTCCGCTTCGTCGCCACCTCCGCGTCGCGCGACGCGAGCAACGCGGGTGACTTCGTCACCGGCGTCGAGGCCGCCTTCGCCGATTTCGGTGTCAGTCCCGAGGTGGTCAGCGGATCCGAGGAAGCGACCCTGAGCTTCCAGGGCGCGACGGGTGACCTGCGCGCGGCCGGCATCAGCTCGCCCTATCTCGTCGTCGATATCGGTGGTGGGTCGACGGAGTTCGTGCTCGGCACCGAGTCCGTCGACGCGGCGATCTCGGTTGATGTCGGCTGTGTGCGGATCACCGAGCGGCAACTGCGCAGCGACCCGCCGACCCACGCCGAGATCGCCGAGGCCCGGGCAGATGTCGACGCCGCCCTGGACGTGGCCGTAGCGGCCGTCCCGATGGCCCGCGCGCGCACGCTCGTGGGCCTGGCCGGCAGCGTCACGACGGTCACCGCCCACGCGCTGGTGCTGCCGTCCTATCAGCCGGAGCGCATCCACCTCTCGCGGTTGCAGCCGGACCTGGCACGCGCCGCGGCGGACGACATGCTGGCCATGACGCGGGCCGACCGGGCCGACCTGCCCTTCATGCATCCCGGCCGGGTCGACGTCATCGGCGGGGGCGCCTTGGTCTGGCGGGCCGTGATCGATCGGGTCACCGAGCTGGCCGGCCCGATCCCGGTGGTCACCTCCGAGCACGACATCCTCGACGGGATCGCACTCTCGCTCTTGCCGCGCTGACATTTCTGTCCCGACGCGCGGCCGGTGACCGTCGCGACGGGCCGCGACCGGTGGCACCCGTTGCCGGCGTCCTCAGGGGCTGGCGGTGAACTGCTCCACGAACTGGCTCATCCCGTGCCAGGTCATCATCATCACCAGTTCGGTGGCGAACTCTGCGGTCACGTCCGGCCGCGTGCTGCGCCAGGCGGCCACGCGCTCACACGCACCGATGACGCCCTCGGAGAGACCCTCGACAAAGACCGGCGGAATCTTCGACAGGCTCGGCAGCGAGTTGAAGGTTGCGGCGATCTCGCGCGCGTGGAGCAGCCGGGTCTCCTGCATCGTTTCGTACGCCCCGGGGCTCGACGGACCTTCGACGGCGATCAGGTGCCAGAGTGCGGCGTGCGTGTCGATGAAGCGGAAGAAGGTCAGGATGCCGATCCGGAAGCCGGCCTCCAAGTCGTTGACCGTCAGGCCGCGCCACGCCTCACGCAGCAGGGCGAACAGCTCCGCCCGGGTCTTGGCGAGGCACGCGGCGAGCAGGCCGTCCTTGGAACCGAAGAGGTCGTAGATCACCGGCTTGGTGACCGACGCGGCCTCCGCAACGGCCTCCATCGTCGTGCCGTGATAGCCATGGACGCTGAAGATCTCTTCCGCGACTTGGATCAGCTGCGCCTCGCGCTCGGCGCGTGGCAGTCGCGGGCCCCGCGACGTGCCTGGTGCCGGCCCACGCCGGCCACGCGGGCGATTGGCGGTGCGTTCGTCCATGTGACCCCCTCGTGATTGCGCCAGCGCCGGACTCGAAGCGACCGCCGCGATCGGGTCCGACACGGACGGCGAGCCGACAGCGGTGAACCCACGGCGCGGAGGTGTCTGCGACGAATCGTCGTGGCTACTTCCCGCCACCCTAGACGAGGGGCACGCGTGACGCCCGACGAGATGTGTCAGCGCGGGCCAGGCCCACGCTGGTTATCCTGCATTCGCCCTCGTAGCCCAATGGCAGAGGCAGGCGACTTAAAATCGCTCCAGGTGCGGGTTCGACTCCCGTCGGGGGCACCGTGTGACGGTCACGGTCCCATCACAGACCTGCCTGAGCCGACGGCGCTCGTAGGGAACAAAACAGGAGCTGTCCTACGCTTGATCTAACGACGTGCGACCCGCTCGGGTCGCCGCTGCTGTCTTTGGAGGACGAGCACTCATGGCGAGCAACCCGGTTTTCGACCGGATCGAGAAGGATTCCCGCAGTGGGTATGCCGGCTTCGGCAACGCCCCCCAGCAGGGATACGGCCAAGGCTACCCGCAGGCATACGGGCCGGTGTCCGACGCGCACCTGCAGGACATGTACAACCGGCCGTCCGCAGGCCCGCTGCAGACCGGCCGGGTGACGATGGACGACGTCGTCGTCAAGACTCTGATCCTGTTCTCGATCGTGCTGGCGACCGGTGCCTTCGGCTGGATCGTCTCGGACCGCAACCAGGCGCTGGGCAGCATGTTCTGGATGGGCGGCATGATCGGCACCCTCATCCTGGGCCTGGTCATCGCGTTCAAGAAGACCATCAGCGTCCCGCTGATCCTGGCGTATGCCGTGCTCGAAGGCCTCTTCGTCGGCGCGGTCAGCAACTTCTTCAACGACGCCTTCGGCCCTGGGCTGGTCAGCACCGCGGTCGTCGCGACGCTCGCGACCTTCGCCGGCATGTTCCTGGCCTACAAGTCCGGCCTGATCAAGGTCACCAGCAAGTTCCGCCGGATCATCACGCTCGCGATCTTCGGCTACGCGATCTTCGCGGTCGTCAACTTTATCTTCGCGATGATCTCCGACACGCCCTTCGGTTTCGGTGGCACCGGCGGGCTCGGCATCGCCATTTCGCTCTTCGCCGTCGGTCTCGCGTCGCTCTCGCTGGCCCTGGACTTCGACTCCATCGACCAGGCCGTCCGCAGTGGCGCGCCGGCGCAGTACTCGTGGCTGCTCGCGCACGGCCTGATTGTCACCCTGGTGTGGCTCTACATCGAGTTCCTGCGGCTGCTCGCGCGGCTGCGGAGCGAGTGACCTCGCCCGTTCACCGTCCCGCGCCGGGGCTTGGTTCGCCAGGCCCCGGCGCGGTCGTGTCTGCCCCTTTCGCGTGGCCGGCCGAGGTCGACGCCGAGCTGACCCGGGTCGGACGCCGCTGGGCGCAATTGGACCTGGCCCGGGCGGCCGGTTCGGCGCTCGCGGTGCACGCGCTCGCGAGCCGGTATGCCGATCTAGTGCACCCGGACCACCCCCTGCCCGACCTCGGGCCGGCCGTGGTCGTGGACCAGCTGCGTGTCGTCACCTATGACGCCCTCGCGACCGACGCCCTCGACCCTGCCCTGGCCGCCGCCGACCTGGCCACCTTGCGTCGCTCCCTGCCCTGAGCCACCCCCCGTCGCGCAGCGCCCGCCCCCGGCCCTCGAGAGTGCAACCAAACCCTGTCGAGAACACGGGCGCCCTTGGTGACCGGTGCCCCTGCCGGCGTGGCGTCAGTTCGGCGACCCGTTGCGGGCCGCGCTCACCTCGGCCGCCGCGGACGGGTCCACGCCCCGCCCACGCGGTTCCGCTCCACTCGGGTGGGCATCGGCCGGCGGCGAGGCGTCCGGGCCGTCGCCGTGGCTCTCCTGATCGACGGCAACCGGTGTCTGCCGACGGCGCAGGAGCACCGCCCACCGGCCGCGTGGCCCGCGGGCCTCGCCGGCCAGATCGGTCCCACTGACCTCGGTGCCCGGATCGAGCACCGCCTGTCCGGCGGCGACCGCCACGGGTTCGACGAACTCGCCTCGCGCCGGCTCCGGCCGTCGGTCGGCGGTGTCGCGCCCGGCGACGCCCAGGGCCGCGCATACGGTCGGCAGCAGGACCGCGCCGACACGGGCATACCCGGCGGGGGAGGGGTGGAACTGGTCCTGGCTGAACAGCTCCTTCGGTGACGCATAGAACTCCGGGCCGAGCAGGTCGCCCAGCGAGACGGTCCGCCCGCCGGCCTCGACGACGGTCACGGTCTGCGCGGCGGCCAGATCCCGACTCCACCGGCGCACCAGGTGCTTGAGTGGCACGGGGATCGGCTCGACCGTCCCCAGATCGGGACAGGTCCCGACCACGACCTCGACGCCCAACCCGCGCAACCGGCGCACGACGAGTTCCAGGTGACGCACGGCGGTGGTCCGGTCGATCCGGTGGGTCACGTCATTGGCGCCGATCAGGATGACGGCCACGTCCGGGGTGGGTGAGCGGTCGAGCGCATTGGCCAGTTGCCGCTCCAGATCCTGTGATTCGGCACCGATGACGGCCTCATTGACCAGTTCCACCGGCCGCCCGGTCAGTGCAGCCAGGCCGGTGCTGATGATGCCCCCGACCGTCTGTGCGCCGGTGTCCGCGCCCATCCCGGCCGCGGACGAATCGCCGAGGACGAGGAGGCGATACACGCGACCTGCGCCCGCGCCATACCGCCCTTCGTCCTGCGGCGCGCCCTCGAACGGCTGGCCGACGATCTTGCGCGCCATGGCGGCCTCGACCTTGATCAGACCGTATCCGAGCGCGCCGAGCGCACCCGCTGTGGCCGCGAGGCCCCCGCCCCCGTATGCCGCTGTGGCCGCGATCTTGCGCGCCCGTCGTGCACGTCCCATGCCGATCACTCCTTCCCACCTCAACCGAGCACTGACACGAGGTGGTGATGCAATCCGGCCAATGCTGCCCCTTGGCTGAGCGGCCCGGGCCGCTCGGGCGGGTAACGGTTGTGTTGCACTCCCGCTGTTGTTTCCCTATTTCAGGGACGCCCGGGCTCCGGGCGAAGTTCCCTCCCGCGCCGGCAACCGTGTGTCGGTCCCTACGCTGGGTGGGTGCAGCCATACGAGTCGCTCGTGGAGCGGATGATCCGTGAGGCGCAGGAGCGCGGGGAGTTCGACAACCTCAAGGGCGCCGGCCGGCCGCTCGACCTCGGCTCCGGCGATGACCCGGACTGGTGGATCAAGCAGAAGATGCGCAGCGAGGGCCTGGATTTCGCGGGCGGGCTGCCCGCGGTCATCTCCCTGCGGCGCGAGGCGGCGGGGTTCCCCGGGGCGCTGGCCGACCTGCGCACCGAGTCCAGCGTCCGCGCGGTGCTCGCCGACTACAACGACCGCGTGCGTCTGGACCGGCTCGCCGCGCGCGACCCCAAATCGGCCACGATTGTGGCGCCGCTGGTCGACATCGACGCCATGGTCGAGCGCTGGCGGGAACTGCCCAGTCAATGAGTGACGCCATCTGCGTCGACGTCGGGTCGACCTTCACCAAGGGCCTGCGCGTCGACCTCGACTCGGGCGCGGTGCTGGGCTCGGCAGCGCGGCCGACGACCGTCGCCAGTGACGTCCTCACCGGCCTGTATGCCGTGGTGGCCGACCTCGGCGCCTCGGCAGCGGCGCCGCTCCTCGTCTGCTCCAGCGCCGGTGGCGGCTTGCGGCTCGCGGTCGTCGGTTATGAGGAGTCGGTGACCGCTCTCGCCGGTTATCGGGCCGGCCTGTCGGCAGGTGCCCGCGTGGTCCACGTGAACGCCGGCCGGCTCACCGGACCGGACGTCGCGGCACTGCGGGCGGCCCGCCCCGATGTCATCCTGCTCGTCGGCGGGACCGATGGCGGCAATGCGGATGTCTTGCGGCACAACGCCTCTCGCTTGGCGAATGCGCGCGTGGCGATGCCGGTCGTGCTGGCCGGGAATGCCGACGCGCGCGTCGAGTGCGTCGAGATCCTCACGCGCACGAGGCGCACCGTCGTCCCGGCCGACAACGTTCTGCCGCGCATCGGCGAGATCGCTCCGGAGTCCGCGCGCGCGGCCATCCGCTCGGTCTTCCTGACCCATGTCATCGGCGGCAAGAAGCTCTCCCGCGGCCCGGAGTTCGCCGGCCTGGTGCGGCGGGCGACCCCCGATGCCGTGCTGCAAGGCGTGGAGGTCCTCGCGGCCGCCACGGGCCGCGATGCGCTCGTCGTCGACATCGGCGGCGCCACCACGGACGTCTATTCGGCGCTGATCCCCTCCGGTGAGGACGTCGAGATCGTCCGCGATGTCTCGCCCACGCCGCGGGTCGCGCGCACCGTCGAAGCGGATCTCGGCATGCGCTGGAGCGCCGGCGGTGTGCTCGACGCCGCCGAGCGGGAGCGCCTGCCCGTGACCGACGACCTGCGCCCGTATGCCGAATCCGTCGCCGCCGACATCGCGCACCTCCCGACGTCCCCGGCGGAATGGAAATGCGAACTCGAACTCGCCCGCCTCGCGGCGGTGATCGCCGTCCGCCGCCACGCTCGCCCGGTGCGTCCCGGTCAGGCGCCGCGGGCCCTGCGTGATGTCGGGCTGGTCATGGGGTCAGGTGGGGTGCTGCGCCACGCCGACCCCGCCGCCGCTCGCGAGGTCCTCGGTGCCCTGCTCACCGATCACGGCGGGGGGTGGCCGGTCCCGGACCGGGCCGTGGCGGGCGTGGACACGGCATACGTGCTCTTCGCCGCGGGCCTGCTCGCGCAGGATCATCCGCAGGCGGCCGCCGCGCTGACGTGCTCGCTCACGCACTGACCCCACGGGTGTTCGCCGAGGGCTAAGGTGCGCACCATGGCGACGCTCCCGACGGTCACGCTCGACGACATCCGCTCGGCACGCGAGGCGCTCGGCGACCTGATCCGGCCGACCCCCCTGGAGTATTCGCGCACCCTCAGCGAGAAGGTCGGCACCCAGGTCTTCCTCAAGTGCGAGAACCTGCAGCGCGCCGGGTCCTTCAAAATCCGCGGCGCCTATACGCGCATCTCGCGGCTGAGCGAGGAGGAAAAGGCACGCGGCGTCGTCGCGGCCAGCGCTGGCAACCACGCGCAGGGTGTCGCGCTCGCGGCGACCACCCTCGGCATCCGCTCGAAGGTCTATATGCCGGTCGGCGCGGCGATGCCCAAGCTCAACGCCACGCGCGCCTACGGCGCGGAGGTCGAGCAGATCGGCGCGACGCTCGATGAGTCGCTCGTCGCCGCCCGGGCGTATGCCGATGACACGGGCGCCGTCCTGATCCACCCCTTCGACCACGCCGACATCGTCGCCGGGCAGGGCACGTGCGGGCTGGAGATCCTGGAGCAGTGCCCCGACGTCGGGACGGTCGTCGTGAGCCTGGGGGGCGGCGGCCTGCTCGCCGGCGTCGCGACGGCGATCAAGGCCCAACGGGACGATGTGACGCTGGTCGGTGTCCAGGCCGACGCGGCCGCGGCCTATCCGGTGTCCTTGGCCGCGGGGCACCCGATCGCTGCCGAGCGGATGGCGACAATGGCCGACGGCATCGCGGTGGGACTGCCCGGCGCCGTGCCCTTCGAGGTCATCCGGCAACTCGTCGATCGCGTCGACACGGTGTCCGAGGCGTCCTTGTCCCGGGCCATGCTCCAGTTGCTCGAGCACAGCAAACTCGTGGTCGAGCCGGCCGGCGCCGCGGGCGTCGCCCTGATCAATGAAGCCGCCGACCGGGCCTGGTCGGGCCCGATCGTCGTCGTGCTCTCGGGCGGCAATATCGACCCGATGCTGATGCTTCGGGTCATCCGTCACGGCATGGCCGCAGCCGGCCGCTATCTGCAGTTCCGCGTTGTCATGCCGGACCGGCCCGGCTCGCTGGCCCGGCTGATCTCCGACTGTGCGGCCACCGATGCCAATGTCATCGAGGTCGAGCACATGCGCACCGACCCGACGCTGATGGTGGACGAGGTCGACATTCTGGTCCAGGTCGAGACCAAGGGCGCGGCCCACTGCCAGGCGGTCCTGACCTCGCTCCGCGCCGCCGGCTACCGCCTCAAGTTCGCCTGACGCCCCCCGTCCCTAAACCCTTCTAGCAGCAGTTAGGCGTTCTCCAGCAGGGTAGACCCTGCTGCAGGAGACCCAACCTGCGCTCGCGCCCCCTCGGCCTGCACGACCGAATCGCGGGCGCCGACTCTCGGCGTCAGCCGGTGAAGGGCTTAGCCGCCTTGATCGTGACCTCGATGGTCTTGCCATTGGGCGCCTGGTAGCTCGTCGTGTCGCCGACCCGAAGCCCGTTGATGGCGGACCCTAGCGGGGACGCCTCCGAGAACACCTGCAGGTCGCCGTCCGCACTCTCGCGCGAGCCCAGCAGGAAGGTCTCGTCCTCGCCGAACAACTCCACCGTCACCAACATGCCCGGCTCGACCACCCCGTCGTCCGGGGGAGTGCCGATGACCGCGGTCGCCAACAGCTGGGTCAGCTGCCGGATGCGCAACTCGAGCTTGCCCTGCTCCTCCTTGGCGGCGTGGTAACCGCCGTTCTCCTTCAGGTCACCCTCAGCTCGTGCCGCCTCGATGCGGCCGATGACCTCGGCACGCCGCGGGCCCGAGAGTTCCTGCAACTCGCTCGAGAGCCGCTCGTAGGCTTCCTGGGTCAAGAAGGTCGACGTCGTGGTCGGCTCGCTCATGAAAACACTCCTCAGTCATGGGCAAAGGGTCTGGATCGACCATCGATCCAGACCCGGTGAATGCATCAGTCTACCTATGCCGGCTTGCACGTGAGCACCGTGCCGGTCACCGCCAGCGCCGTGGTGCGGATCGTCGCGCGCTGCGCCACATCGACTTCCGGCCCGGCGGGGATCGTCACATCCAGCAATCCGACGGCCGCGAACGCCTGATCCATGGCCTTCAGCTGACAGGTCACCGCGACATCCGCGGGCCGGTGCACGGTGAAGCGGACGTCGACCCGCTGAGCGTCGACGACGTCATACCCGGTCGTCTGCCAGCTGACGCGCCCGTGCGTCGCCGAGACGGCGAACCAGACGACCACCGCCATGGCCGCGGCGACCCCGAGCAGGGCAAGCAGCAGCGGCCGCCGATCGATGCGCCGACCGGCTGCCTCCGCGGCGGCCTCCTCGGCGTCGAAGTCGACGTCGTTCCCGGGCAGGTTGGTCATCGAGTCCTCCGGCGGTTCCGGGGTGGCCGGCGCCACGGTGCGAGAATGGGTGTTCTGTCGATCATGTCATCCACCCGGAAGAGGATTTCCATGGCCAAGGGCATGCGCCTGATGTGCGTGCACGCGCACCCCGACGACGAGTCGAGCAAGGGTGCCGCGACCATGGCGAAATATGTCGCCGCCGGCGCCGAAGTGTTGGTCGTCTCCTGCACCGGGGGCGAGCGTGGCGACATTCTCAACAAGAAGCTCGCCGACGACCCCGCGGTCCTGCGTGATCTGGCTCAGGTCCGCCGCGCCGAGATGGCGCGCGCGCAAGCCATCCTCGGTGTCGACCACCACTGGCTCGGATTCGTCGATTCCGGTCTGCCGGAAGGCGATCCGCTGCCCCCTTTGCCGGAGGGGTGCTTCGCGCTGGAGCCGCTGGAGATCCCTGTCGAAGCCCTCGTCCGCGAGATCCGCCGCTTCCGCCCGCACGTGATGACGACCTATGACGAGAACGGGGGCTACCCCCACCCCGACCACATCCGCTGCCACGACGTGTCGGCGGCCGCCTTCGTCGCCGCCGGCGACCCCGATGCCTTCCCCAGTGCCGGGCCCGCGTGGCAGCCCCTGAAGCTCTACTACAACGGCGGCTTCAGCCGCGCGCGCATCGAGACCTACCACGAGGCCCTCCTCGACCTCGGCGTGGAGAGCCCGTTTGCCGAGTGGCTGGAGCGCATGGACGGTCGCGTCGAGCGCACGGTCACCACCCGCATCGAATGCGCCGACTTCTTCGAGCAGCGCGACCAGGCGCTCCTCGCCCACGCGACCCAGATCGATCCGGACGGCTTCTTCTTTTCCGTCCCGCGCGAGGTGCAGCGTCAGGTCTGGCCCTTCGAGGATTACGAGATCGCCGCCTCCTATGTGCCCATCGCCGACGGCGAGGACGACCTCTTCGGTGGGCTCGACGCGGTCGCCGCGGCCGACGCGCTCGCGCTCGCCGCGACCGACCTGACCCTCGACCGCCGGGTCGCCCGGGTGCCCGCATGATCGCCGAGTTCGCCCTGGCCGGCGGTGAAGCGGACGGGAGCAGCGCCTCCAGCGGCTTCCTCGGCTTCGTCGTTTTCTTTGCTCTCGCGCTCGCCGTCTGGTTCCTCGTGCGCAATATGACCGGCCGCCTGCGCCGGATGAATTACGCCGAAACGCAACGCACCCAGGACGCCCCTGCCGAGCCGGACGACGCCACGGCCGCTGAGGCCGACGAGCGAGCCGGGGCGGCACCGGGCGCGGAGCCGGATCCAGACCAGCCGCCGCCGGAAGCCCCCTAGTTTCCTTCGTGCTGGGCCGTGTTACGCAACCACGGACCTTGGCCGGGCGTCGGTCGAACTGGTCGAGCGGCAGCGAGCCTTGGCCGGGCGTCAGTCGAGCTGGGCGAGCGTAGCGAGCGCCGTGCCTTCCGGGAGTTAACCGCCGAAGCGGCGGTGGCGCTCGGCATACGCGCGCAGGGCCCGCAGGAAGTCGACGCGGCGGAAGTCGGGCCAGTAGGCCTCGCAGAAGTAGAACTCGCTGTGGGCGCTCTGCCAGAGCATGAAGCCGGAGAGCCGCTGCTCGCCCGACGTGCGAATGACCAGATCGGGGTCGGGTTGGCCGCGGGTGTAGAGATTGGCACCGATGTCCTCGGCGGTGAGGGATTCGGCGACGTGTTCCAGGGTGGCGCCGGCGGCGGCGCGCTCGGCCAGCAGGGCGCGGACGGCGTCGGCGATCTCCTGGCGCCCGCCGTAGCCGACGGCGACATTGACGGTCATCCCCGTCACCGACTCGGTGGAGCGCTCAGCGGCCTTCAGCGCGGTTGCGGTGGCGGCCGGGAGCAGGTCGAGGGCCCCGACGGGGTGGATGCGCCAGCGGCCGGTGGCGGCGAGATCGGTGACGGCGTTCTCGATGATCGTCAGGAGAGGCGCGAGTTCACGTTCGGGACGCGCCAGGTTGTCGGTGGACAGCAGCCAGAGGGTCACGACCTCGACTCCCGCGTCCTCGCACCAGGTCAGGAAACCGGCGATATTGTCGGCGCCGGCCTGATGGCCGATCTTGGTGTCGGCCCCCCGGGCCGCGGCCCAGCGACGGTTCCCGTCGAGCATCACACCGATATGCCGCGGAAGTGCCTGCCGGTCCAGACCCCGAGCGACGTGGCGCTCGTAAGCGCCATAGATCAGGTCACCGAGCGACACCTGTGGCTGTTCTCCTGACGTATGAGGCGGCGGCCCGGTCAGGAGTACAGCAACCGTGGCCGGGTCCAACCGTAGCGCCGCGTCCGGTCTTGTCGCATGCGGACGCGGCGAAGAGTCGGCAGCAGTCGCCGGGCGGGCTCTCGCGCCGCCTGGAGCAACCCGTCCCGGCGTCACCACCCAGGCGGCCACCCGGGCGCCGCCAGGAATTCGCCAGCCGGCCGCGCGTGTCGTGCGCGGCACTTCCAACCGCCCGGCTTAGCGTGAAGCCCAAGCGGATCACCGGATCCGCCCGTGGGAGGCCAGACTTGCCGGAGCATCAGGCAGACGGGCCGGACCGGCCCGGATCGGGCCGCCCCCGGACCGCCACCTCGACCTAGGCGCGCCAGCGCCTGGCAACGGGCGTGCGCCGCAAGGAGATCCGTATGACCGCCAATGCCGGCGTCACGCTG
Organism: Nostocoides vanveenii; assembly: GCF_039531165.1. Lineage (NCBI taxonomy): Bacteria > Bacillati > Actinomycetota > Actinomycetes > Micrococcales > Intrasporangiaceae > Nostocoides > Nostocoides vanveenii. The sequence continues at coordinate 57,400 of NZ_BAAAPN010000105.1, forward strand.
ACGGGGGAACAACGCCGCACCTATGTCATCGACACCTCGGTGCTCCTGTCGGATCCGAAAGCCCTGCTGCGCTTCAAGGAACACGAAGTCGTCGTGCCCGTTGTCGTCGTCACCGAACTCGAGGCCAAACGCCACCACCCAGAGCTCGGCTACTTTGCCCGGTCCGCCCTGCGTTTCCTCGACGATCTGCGCATTGCCCACGGCCGGCTCGATGCCCCGGTCGCGATCGGCGACGAGGGCGGCAGCCTCCGGGTCGAACTCAACCACACCGACCCTGATGTCCTTCCGGCCGGATTCCGCTTGGGGGACAACGACACTCGGATCCTCTCGGTAGCCGCCAATCTCGCCGGCGAGGGCTTCGCGGTCACGGTGGTCAGCAAGGACCTGCCGATGCGGGTCAAGGCGGCCTCGGTGGGCCTGGACGCGCAGGAATACCGCGCCGAGATGGCCATCGACTCCGGCTGGACCGGCTTTCGTGAACTCGACGTGCTCGCCGACGACATCGACACCCTCTACGACACCGGCCGGCTGGAGTCGGCGGACGCGGCGGAACTGCCCTGCCATACCGGCCTGAAACTGCTCTCGCCACGCGGCTCCGCACTCGGCCGGGTAGGCGCCGACAAGCAGGTGCGGCTCGTCCGCGGCGACCGCGATGCCTTCGGCTTGCACGGACGCAGCGCCGAGCAACGCATCGCCCTCGACCTGCTCCTCGATCCCGACATCGGCATCGTCTCCCTGGGCGGCCGAGCCGGCACCGGCAAGTCCGCGCTCGCCCTTTGCGCCGGTCTCGAGGCCGTGATGGAGCGCCGCGCCCACCGCAAGGTGATCGTCTTCCGTCCCCTCTATGCCGTGGGCGGCCAGGAACTCGGCTACCTCCCGGGGACCGAGAACGAGAAGATGGGCCCGTGGGCGCAGGCCGTCTTCGACACCCTCGGGGCGGTCGTCAATGCCGAGGTCGTCGAGGAAGTCCTGGCCCGCGGCATGCTCGAAGTCCTACCGCTGACGCACGTTCGCGGTCGTTCGCTGCACGACGCCTTCGTCATCGTCGACGAGGCGCAGTCCCTCGAGCGCAATGTCCTGCTCACCGTGCTGTCGCGGATCGGCCAGAACTCCAAGGTCGTGCTGACGCACGATGTCGCCCAGCGGGACAACCTGCGTGTCGGCCGGCACGACGGGGTTGCCGCGGTCATCGAGACCCTCAAGGGCCACCCGTTGTTCGCCCACATGACCTTGAGCCGGTCCGAGCGCAGCCCGATAGCCGCCCTGGTCACCGACCTCTTGGAGGGCATCGAGCCCTGACGCAGCACAGGGGAGGCAGCGCGAGATCAGCCGTCGCCGGGTCGTTCAATTTTGAACGACCCGGCGAAACGGGGTAAAGTATCGTTTTGATAACGACGCGCCCGCACTAGGTAGCGCGAACCTGGCCGCTGCGGCGCGGCCGAGCACCGTGGGCGGCCGGTCAAGGCGTGCGTCGAGCGGGGCTCACCGCCTGATCTCAAGGAACTCGATCCCCATGAGCAGTACCCATCTCACCCCTGCTGCACTGCGCCGGGCCCGTATGCTGCGCCGTCGCCGCGTGAGCGTCAGTGCGATCGCCGCCGGCCTCGCCGTCGGCGCCGGAGCCCTCGGCTTGGAGTTCGCTGGCGTCTCGCCCGTCTCGGCCCTCGGCACGACCTCTGCGGCCATGCCCGCCCCGACCGCCGGTCTGGCCTCACTGCTGGCCGACCGCGATGCCGATGCCGCTTCGCGCGCGGCCGAGCGCAGTGCCCTGCCGTCGGCCGTCGCGAAGGCCGGTGGTCAGCGTGAGGTATCCGTCCAGGAGCAGGTCGCGCAGATCGACCGGGCCCGCGCCGCGGATGCGGCCGAGCGGGCGGCGGCAAAGAAGGCTTCGGCGAAGAAGGGTGCGGCCAAGAAGGCAGCCGCCAAACGCCTCGCCGCAGCGCAGGCGAACCCGCAGGCCGCGGCCCAGCGCATCATGGGCGAATACGGCTTCGGCGCCGACCAATGGATCTGCCTCAAGCAACTGTGGATCGGCGAGAGCGGTTGGAACTACCGCGCCGCCAATGCCTCGTCGGGTGCCTACGGCATCCCGCAGGCCCTGCCCGGCAGCAAGATGGCCTCGGCCGGCGCCGATTGGCAGACCAACCCCGAGACGCAGATCCGCTGGGGCCTGGGCTATATCAAGGCGTCCTATGGCACGCCGTGCGGGGCGTTGAGCTTCTGGAACAGCCACTACCCGCACTGGTACTGATCCCCAGACGACGCCCGCCGCCCACTCGTTAGGGGCGGAGGCGCGTCTGGTTCTGCGAGCGCCACAAAGGGCCTAGTGACCCCGTCAGCGTCTCGGAGTGCCTCGCGATCAGGCGACCAGCACGAAGATCAGCGCGAGGATGAACCCGAGCAGGGCGCCGAACGCGATCAGCGCGTCCCGTCCCCCGTGACGCGGATACTCATCGAGTTCCAGCGCGCACATCATGCGCAGGCGCGGCGGTGCGGCGGGGTGCGGAGCCACCATCATGACCACCTCCAGGCCGGGGACACCCGTGGGGTGTCGTGGTGCCTTCACGCTACGCCCGAATCGGGGCACCGGGGTGGTCACGCCCACCTAGTCAGAGCTTGCGCAGGCTGATCCGCTCGACCCGGTGGTGCGGTCCCTTGGTCAGCACCAGCGTCGCCCGGCTCCGAGTCGGGCGCACGTTGTGCAACAAGTTCGGGCGGTTGATGCGCTGCCAGATGTCGAGCGCGGTGGCGCGTGCCTCGTCATCGGACAGCGCGGCATACCGGCGGAAGTAGCTGTCCGGATTGGCGAAGGCGGTCTGGCGCAAGCGCAGGAAGCGCTCGACATACCACTGTTCGATCAACTCGGCGTCGGCGTCGACATAGACCGAGAAATCGAAAAAGTCGCTGATGCTCAACGCATTTCGGCGCCGTGCGGTGCCATTGGGCGGTTGCAGGACGTTGAGGCCCTCGACGATCAGCACGTCGGGTCGGCGGACCACAACCGACTCGGCCGGCACGATGTCATAGACCAGATGCGAATACACCGGTGCCTGCACCTCGGGCGCACCCGACTTCACCTCCGCGAGGAAGCGGATGAGCGCGGCCCGGTCATACGATTCGGGGAAGCCCTTGCGCTGCAAGAGGTTACGTCGCACGAGTTCGGCGTTCGGCAGCAAGAAGCCGTCCGTCGTGACCAGGTCGACGCGCGGGGATTCCGGCCACCGCCGCAACATTTCCTGCAGCAGGCGCGCGGTCGTCGACTTGCCGACGGCCACCGAACCGGCGACGCCGATGACGAAGGGCGTCTTCTCCGGCCGCTCACCCAAGAAGCTCGCCGTCACCCCGTTGAGTCGCTTGGTGGCCGCCACGTAGAAGGTCAGCAGGCGCGAAAGCGGCAGATAGATCTGCTCGACCTCGGTCAGGTCGATGCGCTCACCGAGTCCGGCCAGCCGGGCCACGTCGGCGGCGGTCAGGGTCAGTGGTTGGTTCTCGCGCAGACGCGCCCAGTCGTCCCGGACCAGCTCCACATACGGAGAGGTGAGCACGGCATTGGTCACCCGCCCATTCTTGCCCACCGGCCCGTATGCCGTGGCGTGCCCCCCGCCCACGCCGCGCCCCCCGCGTGCCGCGCTCCGCAGGGCCCGGCCCGGAACCGTAGTCTTGGGGACCATGTGCGGAATCGTCGGATATGTCGGCCCCACCCTCGACGGCAAGGCTCTCGACGTCGTGATGGAGGGGCTGGCCCGGCTCGAATACCGCGGCTACGACTCGGCCGGCGTCGCCCTCGTCACGGATGAGGGCATTGAGACCGAGAAACGGGCCGGCAAACTGGAGAACCTGCGGGTCGCGCTCGACCTGCGCCCCCTCGATGACTCCCGGACCGCGATCGGGCATACGCGCTGGGCGACGCACGGCGGGCCCACCGACGGCAACGCACACCCGCACCGCGGAGGCGAGAATGACAAACTCGCCCTGATCCACAACGGGATCATCGAGAACTTCCACTCCCTCAAGCGCGAGTTGCTTGCCCAGGGCTGGACCTTTCTCAGCGAGACCGACACCGAGGTCGCCGCCAAGCTCGTCGGGCGCGAGTTCGACCGCACCGGCGACCTGACACAGGCCATGCTCGCGGCGGTGCAGCGGCTCGAAGGCGCCTTCACCTTGCTGGCGGTGCACGCGGATCAGCCCGGGGTCGTGGTCGGCGCACGGCGCAACAGCCCGCTCGTTGTGGGCCTCGGCGAGGGCGAGAACTTCCTCGGCTCGGATGTCGCCGCCTTCATCGGATACACCCGGCACGCGCTCGAGCTTGGCCAGGACCAGATCGTCACGATCACGCCCGACGGCTACGACGTCATCGGCTTCGACGGCGCGCCGGCCGAGGGCACGCACTACGAGGTCACCTGGGACGCCGCGGCCGCCGAGAAGGGCGGCTACGCGACGTTCATGGAGAAGGAGATCAACGAGCAGCCGCATGCAGTCGCCGACACGCTCCTCGGGCGCACCGACGAGAGCGGCCGGCTGGTGCTCGATGAGTTGCGCATCAGCGAGGAGCAGATGCGCGCCGTCGACAAAATCGTCGTCGTCGCCTGCGGCACCGCGGCGTATGCCGGCATGGTCGCCAAATATGCCATCGAACACTGGGCGCGCATCCCCGTCGAGGTCGCACTCGCCCACGAGTTCCGCTATGCCGACCCGGTCGTCGACGAGCGCACCCTGGTCGTCTCGATCAGTCAGTCCGGCGAGACCATGGACACGCTGATGGCGGTCAAGCACGCGAACGACCTTGGGGCGCTGACGATTTCGGTCTGCAACACGCATGGATCGACCATCCCCCGCGAGTCCGACGCGGTGCTCTACACCCACGCCGGGCCGGAGATCGCCGTGGCGTCCACCAAAGCCTTCCTCGCCCAGATCACCGCCTGCTACATCCTCGGGCTCTATCTTGCGCAGCTGCGCGGCGGCACCTATGCCGACGACGCGGCCTCGGTCATGCACGAGTTGCAGGATATCCCGGCCAAGATCAGCGACTTGCTCGGCCGGATGGATCGCGTCAAGGAGATCGCGCGCTTCATGGCCGACACCCGCTCGGTGCTCTTCCTCGGGCGCAATGTGGGCTTCCCCGTCGCGATGGAGGGGGCGCTCAAACTCAAGGAACTGGCATACATCCATGCCGAAGGGTTCGCTGCCGGCGAGCTCAAGCACGGCCCGATTGCGCTGATCGACGCTGGCCAGCCCGTCTTCATCATCGTGCCCTCGCCCGACACGCCGCACGAGTTGCACAAGAAAGTCGTCTCCAACATTCAGGAGATCCGGGCCAGGGGTGCGCGCACTCTGGTCATTGCCGTCGACGGCGACGAGGACGTCGTGCCCTTCGCCGACGAGGTCATCCGCGTGCCCAAGTGTTCGCCGCTGCTGCAGCCCTTGCTGACCGTCGTGCCGCTGCAGGTCTTCGCCTTGCAGCTGTCGACGGCCAAGGGCCTAGACGTCGACCAGCCGCGTAATCTCGCCAAGTCCGTCACGGTGGAGTGACCCGGCGGTGATCATCGGCGTGGGCATCGATGTCGTCGACGTGGCCCGCTTCGGTGAAACCCTGGAGCGGACCCCGCGGCTGCGCGACCGGCTCTTCGCCGACCCGGAGCGCGGGCTGCCGCTGAACTCGCTCGCCGCCCGCTTCGCCGCGAAAGAGGCCTTCGCCAAGGCCCTCGGCGCCCCGGTCGGTCTCGACTGGCACGATGCCGTCGTCCACCGCGGCCCCGACCGCCGGCCACACTTCGAGGTCGCCGGCACCGTCGCTGCCCGGGTCGCCCAACTCGGCATCACCAGCATCCACCTCTCGATCTCCCACGATGCCGGCATCGCCTCGGCCGTGGTCGTCTGCGAGGGTTGACCTCGGGCCGGCCTCAGCATTCCCCCGCGATGCCACAAGGCAGATGTTCGCAACGGAAGGCGTCCCGTGCGAATGAGGGGTTTGTGGCATCGGGCGGAAAAGCTGCCCTGGGCCCCGACCGGAAGGAGCGCTCATGATCTCGGCGTATGCCGTTGCCGATGTCTATGCCGTCGAGCGGGCGGCGATGGCCGAACTCGCCGAAGGTGAGCTGATGGCGCGCGCCGTCAGCGGACTCGCCGAGGTCGCGCGGCTGCGCCTGCGCGAGCGCGGCGGCCGGCGCGTGGTTGCCCTGGTCGGGCCGGGCAACAACGGCGCCGATGCCCTGTATGCCGTGTCCGCCCTCGCCGCCGACGGCTACCTCTCCGCGGCCGTGCACCTCGACGGGCAGGTCCACGACGGCGCCCGGCGGGCCACCGAGAAGTCCGGTGTGGTCCTCGCCGCCGGACCTGGCGACGGCGTGCCCGGCGCGTCGGTCGCCGCCATGGTCGGCGAGGCCGACCTCGTTCTCGACGGCATCCTCGGGATCGGCGGGCGTGCCGGGCTGCCCACCTTTGCCCGGCCGTGGGTCGAGGCCATCGGTCCGGGCGCCTATGTCCTGGCCGTCGACCTTCCCTCCGGCCAGGACCCGGCCGGCCTGGTGCTGGACCCCGACGGCGTCTTCGCCGACGAGACGGTCACCTTCTCCGCGCCCAAGCCGGTGCACCTCCTGCCCGCCACAGAACTAGCATGCGGACTGCTCACCGTCATCGACATCGGCCTGGACTTCGATGGCGTTGCCGCGTCGGTCCGTCGGTTGGACCGCACGGATGTGGCGCGGCTCTGGCCGATCCCGGGGCCGCGCGACGACAAGTACTCTCGTGGTGTGGTCGGCATCATCGCGGGCGGCGAAAACTATACGGGTGCAGCGATATTGGCCACCACGTCGGCCGCGTGTTCCGGTGCGGGCATGATCCGTTATGTCGGCACGCCCACCTCGACATCGCTCGTCCGAGCGGCCGTCCCCGAGGCCGTCCATGGCGTGGGTCAGGTGCAGGCGTGGGTGGTCGGCCCCGGTCTCGACGTCGCCTCGCGCGCGGCCGGTGCCAAGGCCCAACTCGATGCCGCGCGCGCCGCCATTGAGTCCGACCTGCCCGTCGTCCTCGACGCGGGCGGCCTCGACCTGCTCAGGGGTCCCCGCTCGGCGCCCACCTTGCTGAGCCCCCACGCGGGGGAGTGCGCCCGACTGCTGACTCGACTGACCGGCGACGACGTGGCCCGGGCAGACGTCGAGGCGGCACCCGTGGCCCACGCCGCCCGGCTGGCCGACGCCACCGGGGCCACGGTCCTGCTCAAGGGTTCGACGACGCTGGTCATCGGGCCCGAGGCGAGTGGGCCGGCATACAGCCAGAACGACGCGCCCGCGTGGCTCGCCACTGCGGGGGCCGGCGACGTGCTCGCCGGCCTGCTCGGCACCTTGGTCGCCGCCGGACTTCCCGTCGACGTCGCGGGCGCACTCGGGGCCCTGGTCCACGGGTGCGCGGCCGAGGCGGCCAACCCGGGCGGACCGGTGCGCGCCCTCGACGTCGCGCACGCCCTACCGGTCACGATCGCCCGGCTCCTCCCCGTGACCTAAGAAGGATCACCAAACCACGTACGGACAGCGGTGCCCGCGCAGATTCGGAGCTGGGTCCCAGGCTCTGCGGGGGCCGAACTTCGGGGGGTGTCCTCGGCCATCCCGCCCCGTGCCAATTCACCTGCTCCAACCCCGGACCTCGGCAGCCCACTCGGGCAGGATGGGCGTATGCCGAGCCTGACGCGCGCCGAGTCGCATGAGCGTGCCCACGCCATCCGCGTCACCGAGATGCGTGTCGAGTTGGATCTCGACCAGGGCCCTACCCACTTCGCCTCGCGCACCGAGATCCACTTCGAGGCGAGCGCGGAGTCCACTTTCGTCGACCTCGCCGCCACAACGGTTCATGCCATCACCCTGGGCGGCGTACCCCTCGACCCCGCGTCGGTGCGCGAGCGTCGCCTGACTCTCACCGGTCTCGGGCCGAGCAATGTCCTGGTGGTCGACACCACGATGGCGTTCAGCAGGGACGGCCAGGGCCTGCACCGCAGCGTGGACCCGGCCGACGGTGAGGCCTATGTCTACGGACACGTGTTCCTCGATGCGGCACCGACCGTCTTCGCCTGCTTCGACCAGCCCGACCTCAAGGCCCCGTATGCCGTGTCGGTCCGCACTCCGCACCACTGGCGCGTGCTCGGCAACGGGCACGCCACTCAAACCGCGCCCGGGCAATGGGAGCTGGCCCGGACCGCGCCGTTGGCGACCTACTTCGTGACCGTGTGCGCGGGTCCTTGGGCCAGCGCCGAGCGTGAGCACCGCGGCCTCCCGCTCGGGATCCACGCACGCCGCTCTCTTGCGGATCCCCTTGCCAGACAAGCGGATCAGCTATTGGACGTCACAGCCGCCTTCATGGACTACTTCCAGGAGCTCTTCGGAATCGGCTACCCCTTCGGCGACTACCACCAGGTGTTCTGCCCTGAGTTCAATGCCGGTGCCATGGAGAACCCCGGGTGCGTCACCATCCGCGACAACTATCTCTTCCGGGGCGCGGCGACCGACGACGAGCTGCTCACGCGGACCAACACCATCGCCCACGAGATGGCCCATATGTGGTTCGGCGACCTGGTGACGATGAAATGGTGGGACGACCTGTGGCTCAACGAGTCTTTCGCAGAGTATCTCGCCCACCGTGCGTGCAGCACCGTCATGAACTCCGATGCCACCTGGATCGACTCCACCATGGCTCGGGCCCTGTGGGGGCACTCGGCCGAACGGTCGCCGTCCACGCACCCGGTCGCGGGCTCGCCCGCGCCGGACGCGCAGTCGGCCCTGAACAATTTCGACGGCATCTCCTATGCCAAGGGCGCCGCCGTCCTGCGTCAACTGATCGCCCATATCGGCGACGCGGCCTTCGTCGCCGGCGTGCGGGATCACCTGCGCGCCAACGCCTTCGGCAATAGTGATCTGGCCGGGTTCCTCGCCTCGGTCGAGCGAGCTGCGGACACCGACCTGAGCGGCTGGAGCAACGCCTGGCTGGAAACGGCCGGCATGGACACCGTGCATGCCCACCAGGACACCGGACGGGTGACCCGGACGATCCCCGCGGACCATCCCAAGGTGAGCCGGCCGCATACCTTCGACATCGCCGGCTTCGACGCGGACCGCGAGGTCTTTCGCGTGCGCGGGACGGTGGCGAAGGCAACGACCCGATGGCCCGCGCTGCAGGAAGCGCCGCGGGCGGCGATGGTCATCCCGAACGCCAGCGACCTGACCTGGGCGGTCACCGGATTCGAGCCGGAAACCCTGGCCAACCTCCCCCTGGGGCTCGCAAGCATCCCGGACACGCACGCCCGCGCGGTCGCCTGGTTGGCGCTGATCGACGGGATGCACCTAGGCACGATCGACCCGCGGACCATCCTGGACACCTTCAGCCACGCGTGGCCGGTGGAAGTCAACGACTCGATCCGTAACCGCGTCGGGACGCATGTGGTAGACCGCGTCATCCCGAATTTTGTTGTGCCACAGGATCAGCGGGCGGCAGAATCAGCCGTCGCCGACGCCGCGCAACGCCTCATCGACGGTGCCGATTCGCGCGGTGGTCGCTTGATCGGTGCCCGGGTTGTCGCGCAGACGACAGCCGATGTGGCCCTGCTCGGGTCCTGGTTGGCGGGGACCGGATTGCCGCCGGGCCTCGCGGACGACTCGGACTTCCGCTGGCTCGTCGTGCGGGCCCTCGCGCGCCTCGACGCGATCGACGACGACGACATCGACATGCTGCGCGCGCAGGACGCCACGCTCACCGGCGATCATGCGGCACTGGCCGCGCGAGCCACGCGCCCCAGTGCCGCGACCAAGCGGTGGGCCTGGGCCGAACTGACCGCCACCGGTGAACGCTCGAACTACGAGCGCAATGCCCTCGCAGGGGCCTTCTGGGTCGGTGACCGAGATCTGTTGCGGCCCTATGTCGAGCGCTACTTCGCCGACATCCCGGCGCTGGGCGCGCATCTCGGCGAGGACGCCCTCGGCATGGTCGCGACCTTGGCCTATCCCTTGCGGGTGGTCGAGCCGGCGACCCTGGAGATGAGTCAGCACGCGTTGGCGGACGACCGGCTCAGCCCCGCCCTGCGACGGGCAATCGTGGATGCGCAGGCGAAGCTCGATGCGGCCCTGACGTCACAGGCGCGCTTCGCGTCGCCCTGACCAAACACCTGATTCCCACCGCACCCGCTTCAGCCCCGTCGACAGGCCGGTTCAGCCCCGTCGACAGGCCGGTTCAGCCCCGTCGAGAGGCCGGTTCAGCCCCGTCGAGAGGCCGGTTCAGCCCCGTCTGGGTCCCAGACTCTGCGTGGGCGCGGCCGATCCGGCCTCGCGGAATCCCAGCCGTCCGGAGAACAGCCGGTCGCCCCGGGCGATCAGGGCACGACGACGATCCGGCCGATGCTCTCGCCGTCGCCAACCGCCGTCACCGCTGCGGGCACCTCGTCCAGCCCGACCTTGCGGCCCACGAGCGGCGTGATCGCTCCGGCGCTGACTAGCTTGGTCAACTCGACATGACAAGCGGCGACGGCGGCCGGGTCGAGGGCGTTGTAGAGACCCCAGTGCAGACCGAGGATCGAATAGTTCTTGATCAACGCGTGATTCAGGCCGGGCGCCGGGACGACGCCGCTGGCGAAGCCGACGACGACGATCCGACCCTCGAACGCGATCGTCTTGGCCGAGACGTCATAGGCCGTTCCGCCCACCGGGTCGTAGACGACGTCGACGCCGCGTCCGTCGGTGGCCGCCTTGATCGCTGGGATCAGGTCGTCCGCGGTCCGGTCCAGCACCACATCACACCCGAGTTCCGCTGCGACAGCGGCTTTTTCGGAGCCACCCACGATGCCGATCACCCGCGCGCCCGCGGCCTTGCCCAGCTGCACCGCGGCACTGCCGACCCCGCCGGCTGCAGCGTGCACGAGGAGCGTCTCGCCCGGTTGCAGGTGGGCACGCCGGTGCAGGCCGAACCAGCCGGTTTGATAGGCGATGTGCAGGCCGGATGCGGCCGCGTCGTCGAGCCCGGTGGGTGCCGGCTGCGCCAGTGCCGCATTCATCAGGGCTTCCTCGGCGAAGGCCCCGGCCGGCAGGTCTGCCGTGCCGACGAGCCGGTCCCCGACGGCGTAGCGCGCGACGCCGTCCCCGACAGCCAGGACCTCACCGCACAACTCCACCCCGGGCGTGTAGGGATAGGGCGGCTGCACTTGGTACTGGCCGCGGGCCATCATCACGTCGGGGTAATTGACCGCTGCGGCAAGGACTTTCACGCGCACTTGCCCGTGTCCGGGTGCCGGCGAGTCCACTTCGTCGAGTCGGTAGACATCGGCCGCGTCACCGGCCCGGTCGATCCGCCACGCCCTCATGTGTTCTGCTCCTTGAGTTGGTCGAATCCGGCCTGCAAACGGCGCATGCCGCGCAGCCACGCATCGGTGTCGGATGCCCGCCGCCGATAGAACTCCGCGACCTGTGCGTGAGGCAGGATCAGGAAGCGATCGTCCTGCATCGCCTCCCAGACCAACTCGGCCACCGCCTCCGGGGTCAGCGCGCCCTGGGCCGACAACAGGTCGCGCAACTCGCCCGCCTGGTCGAGCATCGCGGTCTGTACGCCCTGCGGGCAGAGGGCTTGGACGACGATTCCCTTGTCCCCGTAGGTGATCGAGAGCCATTCGGCGAAGGCAACCGCCGCGTGCTTGGAAACCGAATACGGTGCAGCGCCGATCATCGACAACAGACCAGCCGCGCTGGCCGTGACGACGAAACGCCCGTGCCCCCGCTCCACCCAGGCGGGCATGAGCAGCCGCGCCGCCCGCACGTGCGCCATGACGTTGACGTCGAGGGTCTGCGCCCACACCTCGTCCGGCGTCTCGAGGCCGGCCCCGCCGATGACCCCCGCGTTGGCGAAGTAGGCGTCGATCTCGCCCAGATGCGCCGTCGCCTCTTCGATGACCCGCTCCACGCCGTATGCCGTGGCGGCGTCCGCGGGTACGGCATACGTCCCGAGGCGGTCGGCGATCGCCGCGAGACCGGACTCGTCGCGGTCCGTGGCGACAACGCTGGCGCCTTCGGCCACGAGCTTCGCCGCGAGCGCGGCACCGATGCCACCCGCGGCGCCGGTGACGACGGCGCGCAGCGGGGCGTCTGCTGCCATCAGCGGTAGTTGGTGAAGGTCAGCGCCACGTCGAGGTCGCTGTGTTCGCGCAGCAGACGCTGGATCGCCTGCAGGTCGTCACGGGACTTGCTGGAGACGCGTAGCTCGTCGCCGTGGATCTGGGACTTGACGCCCTTGGGGCCCTCGTCGCGGATGATCTTGTTGATCTTCTTGGCGTTCTCGGCGCTGATGCCTTCCTTGAGGGGAACGTCGAGCTTGTATTCCTTACCCGACAGGCGCGGGCCAGCCTCGGGCACGTCCAAGTGCTTCAACGAGACGCCGCGCTTGATCAGCCAGGTCTGGACGACATCGAGGATCGCCTTGACGCGCTCCTCCGAGTCCGCCTGCATCTTGATGACCTCGCCGACGAGCTCGACGGACGCGCCGACATTCTTGAAGTCATAGCGGTTGCCGACCTCCTTCGCCGCGGTATTGACCGCATTCGCGACCTCCTGCTTGTCGAACTTGCTGACGACATCCATGCTGGCGTCGGCCATGGCGGCACCTCTTCCTAGGTCGCGGGATCTGCAGTTTCGCGCTGGGGCGATCGGCTTGCTATCCTTCCATGCGCACCCGGCAGGTTGTCCGAGCGGCCAATGGAAGCGGACTGTAAATCCGTCGCGAAAGCTACGAAGGTTCGAATCCTTCACCTGCCACCCTGTGCACGAATGGCCCTTGGCCTGCGGAAACGCCGGTCAAGGGCCATTCGCGTCCGATGGTCAGCGCGCCAGGGTTATGCGCAGAGCGCCGCGGCTGACTGCCTTGGCAACCGGCAGGCGTGGATCACGCCCCGCCGGCAGCCGCAGCGCTCGCCCCGGCCGACGCGATGACCTGCTCGATCGCCGCCTTGACCGCGGTGCTGGTGATCTCCTGCTTGGCGATCCGCTTCGCCGCCCGCTTGGCGGCCTTGGGATCGGTCTCCGGAGAAAGCACCGTGGTCAAGGTCCGCGTGGCCAGCAGCATCGCGATCAGGATGGCCGTCCGCTGATCCGTCGAGGCGCCCAGGAGAGCCGCATTGACGCGGGCCCGAACCTCGGCCTCGGGTCCAGGGTCGCGCTCCGGGTAGTGCGCCACGGGAAAGATGCCGAGCGCCTTGTGTCGTTCCTGGCCGAGGATGCCAGCAGCGACGAGCCGGCCGGCCACGAGGTCGATGAAGTGCTTGCCGGTCTTGCCGTTCGCCCAACGCTGGACGATCGAGTTGGCGCTTTTGCCGGCCCGCTTCTGGACCTCGAGCAAGGCCTCATCAAGAATCCGGTCCTCGGTCGTGCGATCCAGCAGGACGGTGACCTTGTCCCGCTCCCGCCAGCCAAGGTCGTGCGGCGCGATCGCGATCCGTTCGCGCACAACAAGTTCCACGAGGAGAGCACCGGGGATGGCCGCGCGCATCTGCAGACTGCCGGTCTTCGCCTTGCCGGTGCGCTCGTCGTGGGCGAGCAGGAAGAATTCCTCGGCGATCAACATAGGGGAACCGTATTTCCGCTGCGTCACCGGCGCCAGCGAACGCTCAGGATTCGACCGGCCGGGTATCACCGCCGCGGCCGCTGCCTCTGTTGTCGCAACCGACCCGAGGGGGAGCCATGTGGGATCTCACTGCACAGAACGCCGTTCATCTCAGCCACGACCGGCCCTGCCTCGACTGCGGCCACGCCGAGCACACCTACCTGCCGTGCGATGCGCAGTGTGGGTGCGAGCGCTCGCCGGTCCCGGGCTACTACCCGGAGTCGGAGTTGGCCGTCGCCTGATTCGGACGCTTCTTGCGCATCGACGCCCTTGCGGGCAAGGCTGGTTCGCATGCGCGCCGTCGTCTATGAACAAGCCAATGTCGTCGTCGTCCGGGGCTGGGCCGACCCCGAACCTGGCCCGGGCGAGGTGCTGCTGCGGCCGGTCCTGACGGGGGTGTGCGGCACCGACCACCACCTCCTTGCCGGGGGTTTCATGGCGACTTATCCGCTCATCCCGGGCCACGAGATCGTTGCCGAGGTCGTCGCGCACGGCCCCGAGGTCGACCCCGCGAGCGTCGCGCGCGTCGCACCTGGCTCTCTCGTCGCCGTCGACAACGCGGACGTCTGCCGTTCGTGCGAGTACTGCCGCCGCGGCCGGCCGCTGTATTGCCGCAACTTCCGTTCGCTCGGATGCAATGCGCCGGGCGGGTTCGCCGAACTGATGGTGGCACCGGCCCGGAAGTGCTTCGCTCTGGCCGGGATCGGCCCAGAAGTCGCCGTGCTGACCGAGCCACTGGCCTGCGCGATGCATGGCGCCGACATGCTCGCGCTCACGCCGGGTTCGGACGTGCTCGTGCTCGGCGCGGGGCCCACCGGGATGCTGCTCGCCCAACTGCTCCTGCACGGCGGGGCAGCGCGGATCACCGTCGCCGCGCCGAGTCCGCACAAACTCGAGCTGGCTGGGGCTTTCGGTGCCGACGAGACAGTGCTGCTGCCGAGGGCGGGTCAGGACGCGGCATACGAGAAGCTGAAAGCATTGGCGCCCAGCGGTTTCGATGTCGTCGTCGAGGCCACGGGAGCCCCCGACGTCCTGTCGCGGTGCACCGGACTTGTGGGCATGGGCGGCACGGTGATGGTCTACGGGATGGCGGACGCCGATGCGATGGTGCCCTTCTCGCCCTACGACATTTTCGCGAGGGAACTGACGATCAAGGGGTCGTTCGCGCAGATCGACTGCTTCGACCGGGCGATCCTCGCGCTGCAGACCGGGCGGGTGCGCACCGAGGGCATCGTGACCCACAGCTTCGGCCTCGGTGACTTCGAGCAGGCCCTGGGCGCAACCCGGCTACCCGGCGCCGTCAAGGCCGTCGTCGACCCCCAGCGCTGACTCCTACTCTGCGCGACCCTCCATCCCGCCGCGCCGGGCATCAGTCCCAGAGCGCAGCCAATGCAGTGCCTGCCCAAGGCCAGGCGATGCGTTCTTTTGTTCCAGCCGAACTGCTGGGCCGAGGACGTCTTCGACCAGGTCGTCATAGAGTGCGCCCTCGGCGCCCGTCAGGTGCGCGAGGCGCGCGCGGGTCGGTGTGGGCTCACGACCCCACCGCTCTCGATGTTCGAGGAGGGTCGCGCGATCCATCAGGATCGACCCGGTCTGCGGGACCAGGCCGCGAAGGAGGCTGAGCGTGGCGAAGCCATGGGTGTCGAGATCGCCCCAGAGCCAGACGACCGGGGCCGTCGCGGACCCACGGGATCCGGCCGAGGCGGCCGACGGAGTAGCCCGCGCCCCAGATCACCACCGATTCCGGAGGGATCGGCGCGCTCAGATAGGTGACTTCGTTCTCGATGACGAGCACCCTCTGGACGCTGACGCGCAATCGCGTGGTCTCCTCAGCACGCAGGCCGATCTCGCTGACGCCGTCGAGGCCGGCGAAACCCTCGGCGACCCGCATTCGGATCGGTGGCCGTGGTTCGGCAAAGCCATAACGGGGCGCAAAGCCGGCCGCCCGGGAATGCGTGGCGTCGATTCGAGCGGCCGGTAGGAGCGCGGAAAGGAGGTCGCGGTGGGTGGCGACAAACTTGGTGTCGACGCCAGGGGCCTCGATCTCCCTGAGGTAGCGATGTTGACCCGCATTCGCGCGCAACCAGCAGAGGGCGGCCAGCACCTCTGTCCAACTCGCCTCGGCTGCCAGGGCACGCAGCGGGTGGTCGATGACCCAGGGCTAGAGGTCCGGCATCTCGGCGCGGGTTTCGGCCAGTAGCCCCTCCGCCCGCGACCTGCGCGACCACTCCCAGCAACACCCACGCCTGCTCCGAGCGGGCCACGACCGCTCGGCTAACGCGATCACAATGACGGGGGCCAGGTCGTGGCGGCTGCCCTGGCGGGAGCGGGCATCGGGGATGGTGGACAGCACCTCCCACACGGCGACCGGAACCTCCATCCCGGGATGGACATCGTGGTCGGTCAGGGCGTTGGCGGTCGGGATGAACGAGGATACGGGTGCGGGCACGAGCGTCTCCGTTCGGAACGCAATGGACGTCAAGCACCCACCACGATCCACGGCCGCTCGTGCCCGCCAAGTTGTACATCCGGTTTGTCACATCACTATGCAGGCACGCCGCACACCTGGAAATGAATCAGCCTTGGCCGGCCCATGGTGATCCGCGCCGGTGCGCCCCCCCGGAGTCAGCGCATTCCCGTTGGCTGCGCAGCCCGGATTCGACGAGTCCCTCTATTAAGGGACTTCTCCCGCGAGAAATTTCCGTTCTACCGTTGAGCGAAGCGTCAAGCGAAAGGAGTAGCGTATGGCAGCCAAGCACAAGAATCAGCACGCGGGCCTCAAGGTCCGGACTTCTGTTCCGGCGGGTTCGGTCGCTGAAATGGCCAGGTCGACCGGCGAGTTGGTCAAATCCTCCATCCCCGGTCGACCGTTTGTCCGATTCGAAGGGTCGGCGCCTGGGCGCCTGCTGTTCTCGGTCCGGAGTATGGGTGGGCACATGGAACTGATGTCCTTCCATCTCGATGTGCGAGAAGCTGAAGGCGCCTCGCACGCGGAGACCGGGATCGATGGGTTCAAGACCACCCAGTCGACCGTCATGTTCATCCCGGTAGGGCCGAAGACCCTGGTCGGGTACCCCGAATACAAGCGCTTCAACGCGAAACTGCTCGAAGGGCTCCGCGCCCAGGACCCGAGCGCGTCGGGAACCTTTGTCGAGCGTCCCAATGGGTGAGGCCCTTGGTTACATCGTCGTCGTGGCGCTCGTCATTCTCGGGGTGGTCGGCACCTTGGCCTTCTGGTCGGATGGCAGTTTCAAGAAGGATCGGCCCGAGCCGAGTATGGATGCCTTCTACGCCGAAAAGAACGACCAGGGCGGGCCGAGAGCGTGACGACATCACCGCGAAAGTCCGCTCCGCTTCCTGCCGTTCTCTTCTTTGTCGGCGCGGCAATCTTTGTGGGCTGCCTCGTCAAACTGGCACTGGGCTTCTACACCTCGGACCTGGCTTGGATCATCCCCGTCCTGCTGCTCGGTGCCGCTCTGGCCGCCCTTGGCCAAAAGCTCGGCGACCGCTGACTACGGGGTCGACGGACTGGGGGCGACGACCGAGCCGCCATAGGTCGGCTGGTAGGGGTTGAGACCGTTCTGGATCGCCAGCCAGTTGTTGTATTCCTTCGCGCTGCCGAAGGGCTTCATCTGGGCGGCCTTGATCTCCGCCTCCAGGCGCGCGATGCGGGCCTCGGCCTCCTTCTGCGCGACCTGGGCGTCCGCCGCAGCTTCTGCGGCCTTGGCGTCCGCAACGGCGCGAGCCTCGGTGGTCTCGGCGTCCGCGACCGCCTTCGCCTTGGCGGCCGCAGCCTGCGCCCGTCCGGCCTCCTCGTCGGCGAGCGCCTGCACCAGCGCCTCCGACGGCGTCGGCTGCTGGATGAGCGCGGAGAAGCCCTGGAAGAACTCGTCCTCGCCCGGCATCTTCTGCTGGATGAGCGTCGCCAGCTGCTCGTTGACGGTCCGGTTCATCTCGTCCTTGATGGTCGGGTCCGCGTAGAGCTCCTTCCATGTGTACTTCTTGGCCACCCGGTCCAGCGTCGCGTCCAGCGCCGGCGCGAAGTAGAGGTCGAGCATCCGCTGCCAGCCGTCGTTGGTCTCGGACCACTCGTCCGAGGTGGTGTAGAACGCGTGGTAGCGGTTGCCGATCGCGTCGTGGAATCGGGTCAGCACGGTGCAGTTGACGTTGAGCGTGAACTCCACCGAGCCGGGCACCTCCAAAGTCTGGAAGTCCTTCGAGACCACCGAGAAGGCCGAGTGATCGGCTCCCTCACCACCGGTGAAGTTGTAGGTGCGCTGCGACGCGGGGTACCAGAAGTACTTGTCGCCGGGCCGGCGCAGCTCGCGGGAGTTCGCGGCCACGCAGCCCTTGGAGTTCGGGGCCTCGATGATCCCGCCGCCCTTGTGAACCGCGACCTCGTCGGCCGGCGACGCGACGGTGCGCACCAGCCGGGTCATGCTGATCAGCACGGCCAACGCCACACCGACCACGATGACGGCCTTGACCAGCCCCCCGACGCCGCTCAGCCGGCCCTTCGCCGTGCTCGACCCGGTGTTTGTTGCCATGTCTGATACCCCTCCGAAATGTCCGTATGCCGTGGCCTCCCGCCGCGGCGCCGCGCCGGACTCGCTCCGGACCGGATGCGGCCCGGAGATCTCCAGCGCGTTGGCGGCCGAGACCGACTCGGCCGCAGGTGCGACGAGTCTGCCAGGTCGTTCGGTTCCGTCCGGCCTCGGCCGATCAGCGGGTCAGGCCTTGAGTTCGGGGAACATCTCCTCGCGCCACTCGCCGTCGATCGCCGTCGCGGCGTCCTCCTCGCGCTGGCGCAACTCCACGCGGCGGATTTTGCCCGAGACCGTCTTGGGCAAGTCCGAGAACTCCAGGCGCCGGATGCGCTGGAAGGGCGCCAGGTGCTCGCGGCAGTACGTCATGATCGACAGCGCGGTCTCGCGGGTGGGTTCGTGCCCGGCGACGAGCACGACATACGCCTTGGGGACGGCCAGCCGAACCGGGTCGGGCGCCGGCACCACGGCGGCCTCGGCCACCGCGGGGTGCTCGATCAGCATCGACTCCAACTCGAACGGGCTGATCTTGTAGTCGCTGGCTTTGAAGACGTCATCGGTCCGACCCACATAGGTGATGTAGCCGTCCGCGTCCATTGCCGCGATATCGCCCGTGTGGTAGTAGCCGCCGGCCATGGCGGCGGAGTTGCGCAACTCATCGCCCTGATAGCCGGTCATCAGCCCCAGCGGTCGGTCCTCGAGGGCGAGGCAGATCTCGCCCTCGCCGGTCGTCGGCTCATTGCTCAGCGGGTCGACCAGGACCACGGGCATGCCGGGCAGTGGGCGACCCATCGACCCTGGTTTGACCACCGATCCGGGCGTATTGCCGATCTGGGCGGTGGTCTCGGTCTGGCCGTAGCCGTCGCGCAGGGTCAGTCCCCAGTGCTTCTGGACCTGGGCGATGATCTCGGGGTTGAGCGGCTCGCCCGCCCCGATCACCTCACGCAGATTGCCCGGCCCGCCCGAGAGATCGGCGTTGATGAGCATCCGCCACACCGTCGGCGGGGCGCAGAAGGACGTCACGTGCTCGGTCCGCAACTGCTCCAGCAAGGCGGCCGGATCGAAGCGCGAATAGTTGTAGACGAAGATCGTCGCCTCGGCGATCCACGGCGCGAAGAAGAGCGACCATGCGTGCTTGGCCCAGCCCGGGCTGGAGATGTTGAGGTGCACGTCGCCGGGCCGCAACCCCAGCCAGTACATCGTCGACATATGCCCGAGCGGATAGCTCTGCTGCGTGTGCTCCACCAGCTTCGGCCGGCTCGTCGTGCCGCTGGTGAAGTAGAGCAGCAGCCGATCCGTGGGGACCGTGCCCGGGTGCGCGGCCGGCTCCGCCGCCTGCTCGTATGCCGTGCAGAGGTTCTCCCAGCCGCTCACCTCGCCGACGCTGACCCGCAGATAGTCGCCGTCGATGCCGTCGAATTTGGCCGTGTCGGCGGGGTTGCAGACCACGACCTTGACCGCGCCGCGATCGAGGCGGTCGCGCAGGTCCGCCGGCCCGAGCGCCGTGGTCGTCGGCATGATGACCGCACCCCGCTTCATCACCCCGAGCATCACGCTCCACAGCTCGACCTGGTTGCCGAGCATCACGATCACCGAGTCGCCCTTGCCGACGCCATGACCGGCCAGCCACTCGGCTACCTGATCGGACTCGACCGCGAGTTGGTCGAAGCTGCGCTCGGTGCGGCTGCCGTCCTCCTCGACGATGATCAGCGCGGGCTTGTCAGTGCCGCGCGCGATGACGTCGAACCAATCGCTCGCCCAATTCCACGGCCCGCGAAGATTGGGCCAGGCGAAGTCACGGACGGCGGCGTCGCGATCCCCCCGGAGGGCGAGCAAAAGGTCACGTGCAGCGCGATAGTCGGAAGTCGTCGTCGACATCGGACCTGCTTCCCCGGTCGGGTCGGTTCATCGTCACCCCCCACTGTGCCAGCACCCGCCGACAAGCGCGTCGTGTGCTCCGACACAAGGACCACGGGCAGGCCCGGCAGGGGGCCATGCCAACAACCGCAAGCACCCACGCAACCGCACCCGCCTCTGGGTGCGCAATGCTGGCCTCATGAAGCCGGCCACCTACCCAACCGACGCCGACGCGCTCGCGAAGGCCCTCGGGCATACGGGCTATGTCTGCGACCGCGATCTGGCGACGGTCGCGTGGCTCGGACTGCGCCTGGGCCGCCCGCTGCTGCTCGAAGGTGAGCCTGGCACCGGCAAGACCGCGCTCGCCGAAGCTCTCGCCCACGCCTTGGACCTGCCGCTCATCCGGCTGCAGTGCTATGAGGGGATCGACGCGACCCAGGCCCTCTACGACTGGGACTTCGCCCGGCAGATCCTCCACCTTCGGGCGCTGGAATCCGTTGGCGGACAACAGAATCTCGACGACGTCGAGAGCGGCCTCTTCGACGCGCGCTATCTACTCCAACGCCCTATTCTTCGGGCACTGCGCGCCGCCCCATGCGTCCTGCTGATCGACGAGATCGATCGCGCCGACGACGAGTTCGAGGCCTTCCTGCTGGAGGTGCTCTCGACTTGGCAGGTGACCATTCCCGAGCTCGGCACCATCGCAGCGAGCACTCCGCCTCTTGCGGTCCTGACCTCCAATCGCACGCGCGAGCTCCACGACGCCCTCAAGCGCCGCTGTCTCTATCACTGGATCGAGCACCCTTCGCTCGCAAGGGAACTCGCCATCCTGCACAGTCGCGCGCCCGAGATTGCCGACACCCTCGCGACTCAGGTCGTCACCGCGGTCCAGCAGATCCGCTACGAACCGGCCCTCGTCAAGCCCCCCGGCGTCGCCGAAACGCTCGACTGGGCCCGTGCGCTGCATACGCTCGGCGCCCACGAACTCGACATGGAGACCGCCGGCGCCACCCTCGGCGCTGCCGTCAAATACCGCGAGGACGCGGAGCGCGTCCGAGCAGCCCTGGATCGGATCCTGGGCGGATGACTGCGGTGCCGGACAGCGCGGTGCACGCCCCGGAGGCGATCCTCCTCGGCTTCGCCCGGGCCCTACGCGCGGCCGGCGTTCCCGTCACGACCGATCGGGAACGCACTTTCCTCGACGCCGTCGCGGCCGTGGGCCTGAGCGACGAGCGCGGCGTCTATGTCGCGGGGCGGGCCACGCTGTGCGCTGCCCCGGACGACCTCGAGCGCTTCGACCAGGTGTATGCCGCGTGGTTCGGCGGCGAGATCGCAACCTGGCGCTCGCCCAACCGCCCCCGTCGACCGCGTGCCCAAGCGGGGCTGGAAGAGGGGGGCGACGGCGCGAGCGGTGACGGCGACGACGAGGCGCTGACCGCCTCCACGAGTCGCGTCGAGGTGCTTCGGCACCGCGATATCGCCACCCTGACGCAGCGCGAAAAGCGAGACCTGGCAGCGCTTTTCGCCGGAATCCCGGTGCGACAGCCGATGCGCGCCTCGCCCCGGCGACGCTCCGCACCACGCGGCCGGATTGACGCGCACGCCACCTTGCGCGACCAATTGCGCCGGATGGGCGAGCCCGGCCGCCTGCGTTGGCGACGCCGCACCCGCCGGCCGCGCCGGGTCGTCCTGCTCATCGATATCTCCGGCTCGATGAACCCGTATGCCGATTCCCTCCTGCGCCTGGCCCATCGCCTCGTGCACGGCCTCGCGCGCGTCGACGTCTTCACCCTCGGCACCCGCCTGACCCAGGTCACGCGCGCGCTCGCCACCCGCGATCCCGACCGGGCACTCATCGCCGCCGGCGAGGTGGTCCCGGACTGGTCGGGCGGGACCCGGCTCGGCGACAACCTCGCGGTCTTCCTCGACCGGTGGGGACGACGCGGCCTGGCCCGAGGCGCGATCGTCGTCGTCTTCAGCGACGGCTGGGAGCGCGATGCCCCCGGCACACTCGGTGAACAAATGCGTCGCCTGCGTGCGCTCGCCCATCGGGTGATCTGGGTCAACCCGCATCGCGGCAAGGCGGGCTACGCTCCCGTGCAAGCCGGTATGGCTGCCGCCCTGCCGCACGTGGACGACTTCCTCGCCGGCCATTCGCTCGCAACCTTCACGCGGCTGACGGAGGTGATCGCTCATGCGTGACGTGCTGGACGACTTGCGCGCGCGGTGGGAGATGGGGGAGAAGGTCGGCCTGGCCACGGTCGTCGCCACCTTCCGTTCGGCACCCCGCGCGCCGGGTGCGGCCATGCTCGTCGGCCCAGACGACGCCGTCGTCGGTTCGGTCTCCGGCGGGTGTGTCGAGGGCGCGGTCTACGAGCTCGCCAAGACCGTGGTCGAGACGGATTCGCCTGTGCTGCAACGCTATGGGGTGTCCGACGACGACGCCTTAGCGGTGGGACTGACGTGTGGCGGCATCCTCGACATCTTCGTCGAAGCCGTCTCGCAAGAGGCCTTCCCCGAGCTCGGCGAGGTCGCCGACGCCATCACCGCGGGCGAGCCGATCGCCGTCGCGACCATCGTCGCCCACCCGCAACCCGAGCGCATCGGACGTCGCGTCCTGGTCCGCCCCGCGGATGGGAGCGGCCAGGAGGAGGGGAGCGAACGGCGTACGGGACTGTGGTCGGCACGCGCCGACGATGCGGTCCGTGAGGACGCGCGCGGCCTGCTCGCCGCCGGCCGCAGTGACACCCTCGAATACGGCCCCGACGGCGAGCGGCGCGGCGAGGGCATGCGGGTCTTCGTCAACTCCTTCGCTCCCAAGCCGCGGATGTTCGTCTTCGGCGCCATCGACTTCGCGGCGGCGGTGGCGCGGATCGGCTCTTTCCTCGGCTACGCCGTCACGGTGTGCGACGCGCGGCCGATCTTCGCCACTCACAGCCGCTTCCCCGAGGCCGACGAGGTGATCGTCGATTGGCCGCACCGCTATCTCGCCGCGCAGGTCGCCGCGGGCGCGGTCGATCCGCGCAGTGTCGTCTGCGTGCTCACCCACGACCCGAAGTTCGATGTCCCCGTCCTCGAGCTGGCGCTGCGCCTGGACCTGGCGTACGTCGGTGCGATGGGGTCGAGGCGCACCCACGACGACCGCTTGGCGCGGCTGCGCGAGGCTGGACTGACCGACGCCGAGCTGGCCCACCTCTCCAGCCCGATCGGCCTCGACCTCGGCGCCCGGACGCCGGAGGAGACCGCGGTCAGCATCGCCGCGGAGATCATCGCCCTGCGGTGGGGGGGCGCCGGCGAGCGACTGCAAGGCACCGCGGGACCCATCCACCACGGCGGCTGAGCGGCCCGCTCCCGAGCGGCGCGTGATCGCGCACCGGTGTGAGCCACGCCACTAGGGTGGGGTGACTCATGCACGGAAAGGGAGGCGAATGTTCGCACGCATTGCCGTGGTCAATCGAGGTGAGGCCGCCATGCGCCTCATTCACGCCGTTCGCGATCTGAATGCTGCAGCCCCGGACGGGCCGCCGATCCAGGTCATCGCGCTGCATACGGACGGCGAGAAGACGGCGATGTTCGTTCGTGAGGCCGATGTCGCCTACAACCTCGGCCCGGCCAGTGCGCGCCCCTATCTCGACTATGCGGTCCTGGAGAAGGCCCTGACCGAGACCCGCGCCGACGCCGCCTGGGTCGGCTGGGGCTTCGTCGCCGAGGACCCGAACTTCGCCGAACTCTGCGCCCGCATCAGCGTCACCTTCGTTGGCCCCAGCCCGGAGGCGATGCGTAAGCTCGGCGACAAGATCGGCTCCAAACTGATCGCCGAAGAGGTCGGTGTGCCCGTCGCCCCGTGGAGTCGGGGCGGCGTCGACACGCTCGAGGAGGCGACCGCGGCCGCGGCCCAGATCGGCTATCCGCTGATGCTCAAGGCGACCGCCGGGGGTGGTGGTCGCGGCATCCGGAAGGTCACCACTGACGACGAGCTCGCCGCCGCCTATCAACTGACCCGCGATGAGGCACAGCGCGCTTTCGGCTCCGGCATCGTCTTCCTGGAGAAGTTGGTCACCGGTGCCCGGCACGTCGAGGTCCAGGTCATCGCCGACGGGCAGGGCACCGCGTGGGCGATCGGCGTGCGCGACTGCTCGGTTCAACGACGCAATCAGAAGGTCATCGAGGAGTCCTCCTCGGTCGTGATGACCACCGAGCAGGCGACCGTCCTGAAGGAGAGCGCCGAGCGCCTCGCCATCGCCGTCGGGTATGCCGGGGCGGGCACCGTCGAGTTCCTCTTCCAACCCGCCGACGGCACCTTCGCTTTCCTCGAGGTCAACACCCGCCTGCAGGTCGAGCACCCGATCACCGAGGTCACCACCGACACCGACCTGGTCAAGCTGCAGTTGCACATCGCCTCCGGTGGGCGCCTGCTTGGCGATAAGCCACAGGAGCGCGGGCACGCCGTCGAAGCGCGCCTGAATGCCGAGGACCCCGACCGGGACTTCGCCCCTGCACCCGGGCGCATCGCGCATCTCGTCTTCCCTTCCGGGCCTGGGATCAGGGTGGACACCGGTGTCGGAGAAGGAGATTCGATCCCCGCGGACTTCGACTCGATGATTGCCAAGATCATCGCGTATGGCCGTGATCGCACCGAGGCGCTCGCCCGCCTGCGTCGCGCCATGGGGGAGACGACGGTGGTCATCGAGGGCGGCGCCACCAACAAGAGCTTCGTGCTCGACCTGCTCGACCAGCCGGAGGTCATCGACGGATCCGCCGACACCGGGTGGATCGACCGCGTCCGCGGCGAGGGCCGGCTGGTGTCCGACGACCACTCGGCCATCGCTCTCGTTGCGGCTGGCATCGAGGCCTATGAGGATGCCGAGGAGGTCGAGCGGGCCCGCCTGCTCGCGACCGCCCACGGCGGCCGGCCTCAGGTCCAGCACGAGGTCGGGCGGCCCGTCGAGCTCAAACTGCGCGGCGCGGCCTACAAGGTCACGACCTACCGCCTCGGCCCGTCGACCTTCCGTGCCGTCCTGGAGAGCGCCACAGAGATCAAGACCGCGGAGGTCCAGATCACCCGCCTTGGGCCGTATGCCGCGCGCCTGAGCGTCGGCGACCGCACGTATCGCGTCGTGACCGCGACATTCGGACCGGTCCACACCATCGAGGTCGACGGCGTCGCCCACCGGGTCAGCCGCGACGAGGGCGGCGTCATCCGCTCGCAGGCGCCCGCGCTGGTCGTCGCCACGCCGGTTGCCGTCGGTGCCGAGGTAGCCGCCGGCGCGCCGGTCCTTGTCGTGGAATCGATGAAGATGGAGACCGTCATCCCCGCGCCCTTCGCCGCGCGCGTCAAGGAGTTGATGGTCAGCACCGGCACCCAAGTCGAGACGGGTGCCCCGATGGCCCGCCTGGAACCTCTCGGCGACGGAAGCGCAGCGGAAGCGGCAACCGCCGCCGCCCCACTCGACCTGCCGCCCGCGGCGGGTGAGCAATCCGCGGAGGAGGTCATGGCATACGGGCGGACCCTGATGAACGGGATCCTGCTCGGCTACGACGTCGACGCCAAAGTGGGGGAGGGTGTCCTGCGGAGCTATCTGGCGGCACGCGACACCCTTGTTGCGCAAGGACATTCGCCGATCGCCGACGAGTTGGGCCTGCTGGCCACGCTGGCGGACTTTGCGGAGCTGAGCCGCAACCGGCCGGTCGAGGAGGACAGGCACGAGGCCGAGCATGCGATCCATTCGCCGAGGGAGTTCTTCCACACCTATCTGCGCAGCCTCGACCCCGACCGGGGCGGCTTGCCACAAGGTTTCCGCGACCGGCTCGCCCAGGTGCTGCGGCATTACGGCATCGACTCGCTGGACCGCACCCCCGACCTCGAGGGGGCAGTCTTCCGGGTCTTCCTCGCGCAGCAACGCTCGGCCCCGGACGTCCGGATGGCCACGACGATGCTCCAGCGCTGGCTTCAGGAGCCGCCCCCCGAGGGCGACCTGGCCGACCGCTCGCGGGTGGCGCTCGACCGCGTCGTGCAGGCCACGCAACTGCGCTTCCCGCTCATCGGCGATCTCGCGCGCAGCGTGCGCTTCCGCTGGTTCGACCAACCCCGCGTCGACGCCGACCGGGCCAGCGTGCTCGACAGTGTCGGCCCCGAGTTGGCGGCCATCGACGCATTGCCTGACGGCCCAGAGCGCGCGGCCCGCCTCGAGGCGCTGGCCGATATCCCCGAGCGGATCGTCAGCTTCCTCGGTCGTCGTCTGCTCGCCGGGACGCCGGAGACCGACCCGATGCTCTCGGTGCTCATCAGGCGGCATTATCGGGAGCACGAGTTACACGATCTGCGTGAATACACCTCGGCGGCAAGGGCATTCGCGAGCGCTGACTATTCGCTCGATGGCCGCCCGACGCACCTGATCACCACCGAGGGCCGCCTGGACGAGCTGACGCCCGACGGACCGCTGACCACTGCCCTGACCGAGCAGATCGAGGCGGCCCGGGCGGCCAATGATCGCGATCAGGTTGTCGACCTCTATCTCGCTGCACCCGAGTTGCCCCGCGATGGTGACGCGGCGTCCGAGCAACTGGCTGCCCGGCTCGCGGCGCTGCCCTTCGTCTCTCACCTGCGCCGGATCGCCATCGGGATCGTGCGCGATGCGGACACCGAGGTCGGTTATGTCACTCTCCGCCCACAGCCCGATGGCAGCCTCGTCGAGGACGACCCGGTCCGCGACGTCCACCCGATGGTCGGTCGCCGCCTCAACTTGTGGAGACTGCGCGACTTCAAACTGACCAGGCTCGATGCCCCCAAGGACGTCCTGCTGCTCCATTGCGTCGGCCGGGACAACCCGGCGGACCAACGCCTGGTGGCCTTAGCGCAGGTGCGTCAGTTCTCCGTCGTCCGCGACGAGAGCGACAAGATCGTCGCGCTGCCGCACGTGGAGCGCGCTCTCGCCAACTGCCTCGAGGCGATCCGCCGCGCCCGGGCCGCACTCGCGACCCGCGAAAACCGCCTCGATATGAATCACGTCTGGATGCACGTCTGGCCCCCGGTGTCAGCCGACCTCGAGCAACTCACGGCGATGGAGACCAAGATCGCGCCCCTAACGGCGGGTGCCGGGATCGAGGAGGTCCGCATCGAAGGCCGCCTGACGGCCGCGGGCGCGCGCGTGGTGCCGATCGTCGTGCGCTTCGGGTATCAGCCAGGGTCCGGCGTCGACTACACCGTTGAGCCTGCCGCCACCACCAAGCTCGCTCCGCTCGATGCGTATGCCGAGAAGGTCGTCCGCGCGCGACGGCGCGGGATGGTCTATCCCTACGAACTGCACGCCTTCATCACCGGTCAGGGTGGCACGGTCACCGAGTACGACCTCGACGAGAGCGGCGCTCTCGTGCCGGTGGAGCGGGCATACGGGCTCAATCGCGCGGGCATCATCTGCGCGCTCGTCTCGACGCCTACTGCCCTTCACCCCGACGGCGTCGCCCGCGTCGTGCTGGCCGGCGATCCGCTGCGGTCATTGGGCTCGATCGCCGAAGCGGAGTGCACCCGGATCATCGCCGCCCTCGATCTCGCCGAGGAGCTCGGCGTGCCCGTCGAGTGGTTCGCCTTGTCGGCGGGCGCCCGCATCGCGATGGACTCTGGCACCGAGAATATGGACTGGATCGCCAAGGCGCTCAAGCGGATCGTGGAGTTCACGCAGGACGGGCACGAGATCAACATCGTCGTTGCCGGGATCAACGTCGGGGCGCAACCGTATTGGAACGCCGAGGCGACCATGCTCATGCATACCAAGGGCATCCTGGTGATGACGCCGGAGAGTGCGATGGTGCTGACCGGCAAACAGTCCCTGGACTTCTCCGGCGGCGTCAGCGCGGAGGACAACTTCGGCATCGGCGGCTTCGACCGGGTGATGGGCCCCAATGGTCAGGCGCAGTATTGGGCGCGCGACCTGGCGGGTGCGCTCGATGTCCTGCTGGAGCACTACGACGCGAGTTATGTCGCGCCGGGGGAGGAGGGCCCGCGGCATGCGCCTACGACCGACCCGGTCGAGCGCGATGTCACCACCTATCCGCACCGGCTCGACGGCAGCGACTTCACGACCGTCGGCGACATCTGGTCGGCGGCGACCAACCCGGACCGCAAGAAGGCCTTCGATATCCGCACCGTCATGCGCGCCGTCGCCGACGCCGACCACGACCTGCTCGAGCGCTGGGCGACGATGGCCGACGCCGAGACGGCGGTCGTCACCGACACCCGCCTCGGCGGCCATTCCGTCTGCCTGATCGGGATCGAATCCAAGTCCGTTCCACGGCGCGGTTTTCCGCCCACCGACGGGCCCGACACCTACACCGCCGGCACCTTGTTCCCGCGCTCGTCGAAGAAGGTCGCCCGGGCGATCAATGCCGCGTCGGGCAACCGGCCAGTCGTTGTCCTGGCCAACCTCTCGGGCTTCGACGGCTCGCCGGACTCGATGCGCAACCTGCAGCTGGAGTACGGCGCGGAGATCGGCCGGGCCATCGTCAACTTCGACGGCCCGATCGTCTTCGTCGTCATCTCTCGCTATCACGGCGGCGCCTTCGTCGTCTTCTCCAAGGCGCTCAATCCCCGGATGACGGTGCTCGCCATCGAGGGGTCCTTCGCCTCGGTGATCGGTGGCGCGCCGGCGGCAGCCGTGGTCTTCGCTCGCGATGTCGACGCCCGGACCTCGGCCGACCCCCGGGTCAAGGATGCCGAGGCCGCCCTCGCCGCAGCCGGTGAGGACGAGGCCAGCCTGCGGGCCGCTGAGGCGGCGGAGATCCGCTCGGCCGTGCGCGCCGAGATGGTCGGCACGGTGGCCTCGGAGTTCGATGGCGTGCACAATATCCACCGCGCTGTCGAGGTCGGATCCGTCGACGAAGTGATTGCGCCGCAGCAGTTGCGGCCCAAGATCATCGCCGTTCTCGATCTCGGCTGACCCGGATGCGCGAGCCCGTAGTTTCCGGCGGTTCATAAGCCTTGTCACGACCCCTCCGATGGGCCAGGATCGAGCTACAGATCGCCGGCACAAGGGAGTGACCACGCAATGACGCGCATTACCGTCACGGTGGACGGATCGACGTTCACCGACGATGTCGAACCCCGGACCTTGTTGGTCCACTATCTGCGTGAGACGCTCGGCAAGACCGGGACGGTGATCGGCTGTGACACCAGCAACTGCGGCGCCTGCACCGTCCACCTCGACGGCCGCAGCGTCAAGTCGTGCAATGTGCTTGCGGTGCAAGCCGATGGGCACGAGGTCACGACGATCGAGGGCCTCGCACAGAACGGTGAGCTGCACCCGATGCAGCGGGCCTTCCACGAGTGCCACGCCCTCCAGTGCGGCTATTGCACACCCGGCATGATCATGCAGGCCATCGACATCCTCAAGGACAACCCCGACCCGAGCGAGGACGAGATCCGCGCCGGCCTGGAGGGCAATCTGTGCCGGTGCACCGGCTACCACAACATCGTCAAGGCGGTCGCCGCGGCCGCGAAGGCTGGTGAGTGAGATGTCGGTGAGCCCGGACGCTCTGGTCGAGATCGCCGAGGAGGTCATCGACGGCGCGCCGCAGGATGACGGCGCCCGGCCCGAGATCGGCAACCGTCGGCTGCGCAAGGAAGATCACCGCCTGATCACCGGCCGCACTCGGTGGACCGACAACATCATCCTGCCGGGGATGCTGCACCTGGCCATGGTCCGCAGCCCGCACGCGCACGCCAAGATCGTCTCGATCGACACCGATGCCGCCAAGGCCGCGACGAACGTTCTCGGCGTCTTCACCGCGGCCGACTTCCCCGAAGGCATGGGCGCGTGCGCCAACGCCTGGCCGATCACGCCCGAGCAGGTCACCCCGGACCACCTGCCCATGATCGGTGACCGGGTCGCCTGCGCCGGCGAGATCGTCGCCGCGGTGGTCGCCCGAAGTGCCGCCGCGGCACGCGATGCAGCCGAGCTCGTCGATGTCGAATACGACGAGCTGCCAGCGGTTTTCGACGCCCTGGAGGCGATGAAGGACGAGGTCCTCGCGCACCCCGACAAGGGCACCAACAAGTCCGCCTTCTGGCAGCTCGACTCGGCCAGCGCAGGCTCGGGCGGCGATGTCGAGGAGGCGATCGCCAAGGCCCGCGAGGACGGCATCGTCATCGAGCGCGAGTACCGCCAGCAGCGGCTGATCCCCGCATTCATGGAGCCGCGCTCCACCGTCGTCGACCCGACCGGCGAACAGATCACCATGTGGTCGGCGACTCAGGTCCCGCACATCCTGCGCTTCCTCATCGCGGCGACAACCGGCATACCGGAATCGAAGGTGCGCGTCATCGCCCCCGATGTGGGCGGCGGCTTCGGTGGCAAGCTGCAGACGACGCCCGAGGAGTTCATCACACTCGCGGTCGCTCGACGCCTGGGCAAGCCGGTCAAATACACCGAAAGCCGTTCCGAGTCACTGGTGTCCGCCCCACCACGGCCGCGACCAGTATCAGAAGCTCACGCTCAGCGCGACCAAGGACGGGACCGTCACCGGGCTCAAGGTCGACCTGATCGCCAACCTCGGAGCGTATGTCGCGGTCGTCGGCGGCGGTGTGCCCGTCCTGGGCGCCTGGATGTTCAACGCGATCTACAAATTCCCGGCGTATCAGTTCAACTGCCAGACCGTGCTGACCAACACCACCTGGGTCGACGCCTACCGAGGCGCCGGCCGTCCCGAGGCGACCTTCGGGATCGAGCGGATGATGGACGAGCTCGCCGCCGAGGTGGGCGTGGATCCGCTGGAGATCCGCGAGAAGAACTGGATCAAGCACGAGGAGTTCCCGTTCACGTCAGTTGCGGGGATGACCTACGACTCCGGCAACTACGAGGCAGCCACCGCACGCGCCAAGGACCTCTTCGGCTATGACGAGTTGCGCGCCGAGCAGGCCGCTCGCCGGGAGAGCAAGGATCCCGTGCAACTCGGGATCGGGGTCTCGACCTTCACCGAGATGTGCGGCCTGGCCCCCTCGCGGGTGCTCGGCTCGCTCAGCTATGGCGCGGGCGGATGGGAGAACGCGGCCATCCGCATGCTCCCGACCGGCAAGGTCGAGGTCATCACCGGCACCTCGCCGCACGGCCAGGGTCACGAGACGGCATGGAGCCAGATCGTCGCCGACCGGCTCGGCGTGCCCTTCGAGGACGTCGAAGTCCTGCACGGCGACACCCAGGTCGCCTACAAGGGCCTGGACACCTACGGCTCGCGCTCGCTGGTCGTGGGCGGCGAGGCAGTGGTCCGCGCGGCTGACAAGGTCATCGAGAAGGCCAAAGCCTTTGCGGCGCACCTGCTGGAAGCCAACCCGGACGACCTCGAGTTCGCCGGGGGGCGCTACACCGTCAAGGGCACCGACCAAGGCGTCGGCATCACCGACGTCGCTCTGGCGACCTTTGCCTCGCACAACTACCCCGAGGGCCTGGAGCCCGGGATCGACGCGGAAGCCACCTTCGACCCCGACAACTTCTCCTTCCCGCACGGGACCCACCTGTGCGCGATGGAGGTCGACACCGAGACCGGCGAGACCCGGATGCGGACGTATGTTTGCGTTGACGACATCGGCAATGTCATCAATCCGCTCATCGTCGAAGGACAGGTCCACGGCGGCCTCGTCCAGGGCATCGCGCAGGCGTTGTGGGAGGAGGCGATTTTCGACGACAACGGCACGCTGGTGACGGGGTCCTTCGTCGACTACACCTTGCCGACGGCGGCCGACACGATCTCCTTCGTCACTGAGAACACGACCTCTCCGGCGACGTCGAACACCTTGGGCACCAAGGGCGTCGGCGAAGCCGGCACGATCGCCTCCACCCCGGCCGTCGTCAACGCGATCGTCGACGCCTTGCGCCCATTGGGGATTCACGACATCCGTATGCCGTGCACCCCCGAGCGTGTCTGGCGCGCCATCGTCTCGGCCGGCTCCCACGACGGAGCAGCCGCCGACGCAGCCCAGCCCCATTTCCACGACCATGCCCCGAGCAACGCCGATCCCGGCGCCACGGGTGAAGGGAGCGCGCAGTGATCCCCGCCGAGTTCGACTATGTGGCGCCGGAGACGGTCGCGGATGCCATTGCGGCACTGGCGGATTCGGACGATGCCAAGGTGATGGCCGGTGGCCAGTCGCTGCTGCCGATCCTGCGGATGCGGCTCAACGCGCCCGAGAAGATCGTCGACCTGGGCCGAATCGCCGAGTTGCGTGGTGTGCGCGACGACGGTGACGCGCTCGTCATCGGGGCGATGACGGCATACGTCGATCTGCTTGCCGACCCGCTGATCCGCGAGCACGCGGCCCTACTGCACGCGGCGATCAGTGAGGTCGCCGACCCGCAGATCCGTCGCCGCGGCACCATCGGTGGGGCCCTCGTGCACGCCGACCCGGCGGGCGATGTGGGCGCGCCGGTCCTTGCGCTCGACGCGGAGATGGTGATCAGCGGCGCGGATGGTGAACGCACCGTGAGCGCCGCCGACTTCTTCGTCGACCTCTTCGAGACCGCGGTGCAGGAGGGCGAACTCCTCATCGCGATCCGGGTGCCGAAGCACACCGGGTGGGGCGCGGCATACGAGAAGTTCGTGCGGGTCGCGCACCAGTGGTCGATCGTCGCCGTCGGCGCCACCGTTCGGGTTGCGGACGGCGTCATCGCCGAGGCGAAGATCGGGCTGACCAATATGGGCGCCACGCCGCTGCGCGCGCCGGCGGTCGAGTCCGCGCTGGTCGGGCAGCAGGCGAGTGCCGAGGCGGTCGCCGCCGCGTGCGCGGCGGCGGCCGACGGGACGTCACCGCCCAGCGACCTCAACGGTGACTCCGACTACCGACGGCACCTGGCGACCGTCCTGAGTCGGCGCGCGGTGCTGACGGCGGCCGGCGGCTGATATGGAACTGACGCACGATTTCGTCGTCCCCGCCTCCATCGACGCCGCGTGGGCAACGTTCATGGACCTCGAAGGCGTCGGGAGTTGCTTCCCCGGTGCCACGGTCACCGAGTCGACCGGGGACACCTTCGCGGGCACCGTGAAGGTCAAGCTCGGTCCGATCGCGCTGGTGTATGCCGGCACCGGCCAGTTCATCGAGCGTGACGACGCCGCGCACCGGGCCGTGATTGAGGCCAAGGGCAAGGACAAGCGCGGCAATGGCACCGCGGGAGCAACGGTCGTGATCCAGCTGGCGCCCGCCGACGGCGGCTCCCGTACCCGGGTCGACGTCACCACCGAGCTCGCGATCACGGGCAAGCCGGCGCAGTTCGGGCGCGGCGTGATGCAGGACGTTTCGGACAAGCTGCTCGCGCAGTTCGTCGCCTGTATCGAGAGCAAGTTCGCGGCCGAATATGTTGGCGCACAGTCCACTTCGGACGCCAGCGTGGGTGCGGGCGGAGGTGCGCACGGGGCGGAGAAGTCACACGGCGAACCGCTCCCGCAGTACCGCGCCGAGGTCGCGGACGACGAGGGCATGGCGCTCTCGCCGGCCGAGATCGCCGAGGGCCTGGGCTCGGACGACTCGTCCGCGGGCTCGTCGGCCGCGCCCGGCGCTGCTCCCGCTCCCGCGGCGGGTTCTGCCGCTTTGGCGGCCCCCGCTCGTCCTGCGACGCCCAGGCCCGCGGTCGCCGCCGACGACTCGATCGACCTCGGCGCAACCGTGCTGCCGGTCCTGATCAAGTCCTATGCGCCCTATCTGCTCGCGGGGGCCCTCGGTCTGGCCATTGGCCTGGCCCTCGGCCGCCGCAACACCTGAATCCCGTCTGGGTCCCACGCTCTGCGTGGGCGAGGCCGGTTCAGCCACGTCTGGGTCCCACGCTCTGCGTGGGCGAGGCCGGTTCAGCCCCGGCCACGCTCGCGCAGGCCTTGGGACCCATGCGGGGGTCGAGGCTTCCCCCGGCCTACGCTGATGGGGTGAGCACGACCGCCGCCCGTCCCGCCGCGCCGCCCGACAAGCGGCGGCGTGGGCCGGGCTGGGTGCCCAACCAGCACGGTGCCTGGGCGATGCTCGCGACTCCCCTCCTGGTGGGAATCCTTGCGGCCGGCCCGCGGTGGGTGCACCTGCCACTAACCGCCTTGTGGTTCGTCGGCTACTTCGCCTTCTTTGCGGCCGGCCTGTGGCTCAAGGCCCGCCGCAAGCCGCGGTACTTCCCACCGGTGCGGGCATACGGGCTCGCGGCGATCGCCCTCGGGCTGATCACGGCGGCATTGGCTCCCGGCTTGATCCGCTGGGCGCCGCTCTTCGTGGTTCCCCTCGGCGTCGGTATGGTCGCGTCCGCCCGCCGCGAGGACCGCGCCCTTGTCAGCGGCCTGGCCACGACCGTCGGGTCCGCGTTGATGACCGTAGTCGCGTATGACGCTGGCGGCGGCACCGACGGGCCGCGCGCCTGGGTGCTTGCGGGCATCCTCGAGGCCTACTTCGGCGGCACGGTCGTCTATGTCAAGACGATGATCCGCGAGCGCGGCTCGCGTCCGCACTACTGGCTCTCGGTCGGCTGGCATCTCTCCGCCACCGTCGCGATGGCCTGGGTGAGTTGGCCGCTTGTCGCGGTCTTCGCCGCCCTCACCGCCCGAGCGGCCTACTTCCCGCGCTGGGCGATGACTCCCAAGCAGGTCGGGCTCATCGAGATCGGCGCGACCATCGCCGTGGCGGCGCTGGCGCTCGTGACCACCTGACTTCGACCCGTTCGGGACCCTGGCTCATCCCGCGTGCGCAAGGCGTCTCATCGTCGCCGCGGCGCGGCGAGATCAGTCTCAGACGTCGGGATCGGATGTCTGCGGGATAGGCGACGCCCTTTAGACGTGAGGTCGGCCACTGCCCGTTCGCCCAGGACCGCACCGACTGCTCGAAGATGCCGAGGTCGTAGCCGGACGTCAGCAGCAGGTGATGGCGGCGCAGGGAGACGGCGGCGTAACCGGCGAACAGGATTGCGGCGATCACGCCCGAGTCGAGATGCCTTAAGACTCGTGCGGCGGCGATCGGCGCGGCGCGGACGGAGGGTCGGCGAGGGAGCCAGCACTGTGCTCATGTCGATGAGCATCGGCGGCGCTGGACCGGATACAACGCGCTGATCTATCTCGCTGCGCTGAAATCGGTTTCGTACGATCTCTATGAGTCGGCGCAGGTCGACGGCGCGAGTAAGAGGTTGCACGGATAGGTGCGGATGTTGCGTTTGGGGTGCGTGTTGCTGAAGGGGTGCAGGCGCGGACGCGAGTAGGAGAGGAGGTGTCAAAGCCAATC
>NZ_BAAAPN010000106.1:0-93364 GCF_039531165.1 Nostocoides vanveenii
AACGCGGTCATCATCACCCGAAGCCTGCTCCGCCGAGCCTGGACGACCCACCGCTGGGACACCCGACCCACCCGACGACCCTGACCTATCCGCGCGATCTCTAAGGAGATATTCAAGAAATGGTCAAGAAGCGAGGGCAGTGGTGGGGCCGGTGGGGCGAATGTGACGCTGTGCGGGACGCCCAGAAGGCCCAACTACCATGACGTCATGACGAGCGGCTCTTCCTCGATCGCGGCAACCGACGACACCGAGGGCCCGTTCGGGCTCCTTGGGCTGACCTATGACGATGTCCTTCTTTTGCCTGGCGAGTCCGATGTGATCCCCAGCGAGGTCGACACCACCTCTCGGCTGACCCGAGAACTCGACCTGCGCGTCCCGCTCATCTCGGCGGCGATGGACACCGTGACCGAGGCGCGGATGGCGATAGCGATGGCTCGGCAAGGCGGAATCGGCGTGCTCCACCGCAATCTCTCGATCGCCGACCAGGCCCATCAGGTCGACCTGGTCAAGCGCACCCAGACCGGCATGATCACCGACCCGATCACCATCGGCCCGGACGCCACCTTGGAGGACCTGGACGACCTGTGCGGCCAGTACCGCGTCTCCGGCCTGCCGGTGGTCGGCGTCGACAACGAGCTGCTCGGCATCATCACCAACCGCGACCTGCGCTTCACCCCGGTCGCCGAGTGGGCCAGCACCAAGGTCTCCGAGGTGATGACGCCGATGCCGCTGTTCACCGCGCCGGTCGGCATCGACCGCCAGGCGGCCACGGCGCTGCTGCGCCAGAACAAGCGCGAACGGCTGCCCCTGGTCGACGACCAGGGCCGCCTGGCCGGTCTGATCACCGTCAAGGACTTCGTGAAGTCCGAGCAGTTCCCGTATGCCAGCAAGGACGACCACGGCCGCCTGCTCGTCGGCGCCGCCGTCGGCTTCTTCGGGGATGCCTGGGAGCGCGCCGCCACCCTAGTCGAAGCGGGTGTCGACGTCTTGGTCGTCGACACCGCCAACGGCCACGCCCGCTTGATGCTGGAGATGATCGAGCGGCTCAAGCGCGACCCGGCGACTCGCAGCGCACAGGTGATCGGCGGCAATATCGCGACCCGGGCCGGCGCCCAGGCGCTCATCGACGCCGGCGCGGATGCGGTCAAGGTCGGTGTCGGCCCCGGCTCGATCTGCACCACCCGCGTCGTCGCCGGCGTCGGCGTACCCCAGATCACCGCGATCCACGAGGCGGCGAAGGCCTGCCGGCCGGCGGGCGTGCCGGTGATCGGCGACGGCGGCCTGCAGTATTCGGGGGACATCGCCAAGGCGCTCGTTGCCGGTGCGGACACGGTGATGATCGGCTCGCTCTTCGCCGGCTGCGAGGAGACGCCGGGGGACACCGTCTTCATCAACGGCAAACAGTTCAAGGCCTATCGCGGGATGGGCTCGGTCGGGGCGATGAGCTCGCGCGGCAAGAAGTCCTACTCCAAGGACCGCTACTTCCAGGCCGATGTCACCAGCGACGACAAGATCGTGCCCGAGGGGATCGAGGGTCAGGTCGCCTATCGTGGTCCGGTCTCGCAGGTCGCGCACCAGTTGATCGGCGGCCTGCACCAGTCGATGTTCTATGTCGGGTCCCGGACCATTCCGGAGTTGCACGCCAAGGGTCGCTTCGTGCGGATCACGGCAGCGGGGCTCAAGGAGAGCCACCCGCACGACGTGCAGATGGTCGCCGAGGCCCCCAACTATCGCGGCCGCTGACCCACACCAAGGGCGAGACGACCCGCGCGTGCGCGCGCGAGGCTCAGCCCGGGCGCGCCTCGACCCGGGCGTCGCGGACATCGGTATGCCGGAAGTCCTCGCCCGTGAACAGCAGGGCTCGCTCGCGTCGATCGCCAGGGCATAGGACAGGCAATCGCCGAAGTTGAGCCGGGCCGGGTGCCCCGTCCCCTTGCCGAACCGGCCGTATGCCGCGCACGCCAGCGCCGCGTGCGCGGCGGTCATCGCGACAACAGGCACCCCGTGGTCGATGAGCACTGTGTCGAGATCGCCAGGCAGGCCGCCGGATCTGGCATCGAAAACGATGCCGGTCTCGAGATAGGTGCCCGCGGACACTTTCGGTGCCGGGTCGGCTTCGATCAGGCGGCTGAACTTGGCGCCCTCGCTCTCGCCGAGCAGGATGGCGATCAGCGCCGAGGTGTCCACGATCACGCCGGCAACCCCGTCTCGGGATCGTAAAGGTCATCGGCGCGACGCCGGATCGCGGCGCGATCCTGCTCGGTCAGGTCGGCGTGGATGCGTTGAAGAGTTGCGTCGATGCGCGCTCGGCGATCCTCCTCGGCGGCACGGAGAATATGCGCTAAATAGCGCTTCGAGGGCGCTGGCGATCGCGCCGGTCTGTGTCTGCCCCGTGCGGAGCGCGATCTCGCGGGCCAGCGCGCACACCTCTTCGTTCTTGATATTTCGGCTCATGGGTAGAGGTCTGCCTTTTCTGTCTACCAGGGTAGAAAGGCGCCACCGGAGTGGCCGCGGGCGGCGGGCGGACCGGCATACGGGGTGCTTGTAGCCTTGCGCGGTGACCGAGATCGAGATCGGCCGCGGCAAGCGCGGCAGGCGGGCCTACTCCCTCGACGAGATTGCCGTCGTGCCCTCGCGGCGCACACGCGATCCCGAGGATGTCTCGACCAACTGGCAGATCGACGCCTATCACTTCGACATTCCGGTGCTGGCCGCCCCGATGGATTCGGTGATGTCGCCGCAGACGGCCATCGCACTCGGGGGTCTCGGTGGTCTCGGCGTGCTCGACCTCGAGGGCCTGTGGACGCGGTATGCCGATCCCGAGCCGCTGCTCGCCGAGATCGCCGGGCTCGCCCCTGAACTGGCCACCGCCCGGATGCAGCAGATCTATGCCGAGGACATCAAGCCCGAGTTGATCAGCGAGCGGCTGCGCGAGATCCGCAAGGCCGGGGTCACGGTGGCCGCCGCCTTGTCTCCGCAGCGCACGCAGCAATTCTGGAACTCAGTGCTGGAGAGCAATGTCGACATCTTCGTCATCCGGGGCACGACGGTCTCGGCCGAGCATGTCTCGAGCCAGGCCGAGCCGCTGAACCTCAAGCGGTTCATCTATGAACTCGAGGTGCCCGTCATCGTCGGCGGCGCGGCGAGCTATATGGCGGCACTTCACCTGATGCGCACCGGTGCCGCCGGCGTGCTCGTCGGCTTCGGTGGCGGGGCCGCCCAGACCACCCGCACCTCGCTCGGCATCCACGCCCCGATGGCGACGGCGATCGCCGATGTCGCGGCGGCGCGCCGGGACTATCTCGATGAGTCCGGTGGCCGGTATGTCCACGTGATCGCCGACGGCGGTATGGGCCGCGCCGGTGACATCGTCAAGGCGATCGCCTGCGGCGCGGACGCGGTGATGTTGGGCGCCGCCCTCGCGCGAGCGAGCGAGGCGCCCGGGAACGGGCACCACTGGGGGCCGGAGGCTCACCATGGTCAACTGCCTCGCGGCGAGCGGGTGGCGGTCGGGACCCTCGGGTCGCTGCAGGACATCCTCTATGGCCCGAGCCAGAGTGCCGATGGCAAGACCAACCTGATGGGCGCGCTGCGCCGGGCCATGGCGACCACCGGCTATACCGATGTCAAGGAGTTCCAGCGCATCGAGGTCGTGGTCGCGCCCGACGACCGCACCTGAGGCCGCGCCGCCCCGGTCGTGGCCAGGGCGGCGCGGCGCGAGTGACGGGTCAGGTCACGGGATCGACTTCAGCGGGCCGGCGGCCGCCGGGAAGTTGCGGGTGCTGAGGATCTGGACGCCCGCGTTGTGGTCGCCGTTGAAGGGGGTGGTGGCGCCCGCGCAGCCGGAGGCGGCGGCGTCGGCGGGGGAGTTGAACCACAGGCCGAGGTGGTACTGGTGGACCGGTGCGAAGGCTGGGTTCGCGGCGGCGTCGCCGGCGTGCACGACCGGGGCCGGCGCGGCACCCGGGGCAACCGAGAAGGTCTCCTTGTTGAAGCGGCCCACGACGGTCACCTGGCCGGCGCCCCACGCATCGGTGTGCAGGTCGCTTTGGTACCACGAAACACCGAAGGGCGCGTCCGGCACCTGAGTGACGAACAGGTCGTAGTCGGCGTTGGGTCGCAGGCCGGCGGCCTTCAGGACGAGCTTCTCGGTGGTGCCCTGCTTGGTGACGACGACCGTGGCCTTGGCGCTGGGGAGGCAGGCGGCGGGAGTGCCATTCGAGCGGACCATGGTGAAGGTCTTGCCGACCGGAGCCTTGGCCGTCAGCGCCGACACGGCGCCGGTGGAGCCGAGGGTCAGGGCCAGGCTGGCTCCGCTGAGAGCGGCGGCGAGAGAGGTGGAGATGCGCATCGCAGTGCCTTTCGGATCGGGTCCGCCGGCGCTTCCGGCGGGCTGCGACCACAGTGCGCTCAGGAGGTTCGGGCGCGCATTGGGCGGCTACCTTAGATCCCCCGCTCCGAGACTTAGCGCAGGATCGCGCCGACCAACCCGCGGACGGATGATTCGGGCACTGAGGAGAAGCTGGGCGCGTCACCGGCCAGCGTCGCCATCAGCACCTTGCCTTCGGAACCCGTTGCGCAGTAGGCCGATTCGACTCCTTTGACGCGGAGGGTCGCCTTGGGCGAGCCCGCGACGAGATACCGCACGAGGTATTGATCCACCGGGGCACCGTCGAGCGAAATGGGCACCACGACACAGCTCGCGCCGGTGACCCCGGCGACGCGGACCGCGGGAATCTTGCGCTGGCCCCAGGCGGTCAGGGCCAGGCTGCTGCCCGCCCGGGCGGCGACGCCGAGGACGACGACGTCGTTGCCGTCCTCGCCCGCGAAGGCGTCATTGCCATCCCCCGGCGACCAGATGGCGATGTCGTCGCCGTCCTCGCCGATCAATGCGTCATTGCGGCCCGAGGACCCGCCGTCAGGGCCCCCGACGAGAATGTCGGCGCCGGTGCCGCCGAGCAGGGTGTCGCTACCGCGGCGGGCGATGAGCAGATCGTCGTTGTCCCGGCCGAACATCACGTCCGCGTTGTCCATGTGCTGCGCCACGCTCACGCCGGCGGGCTGGATGACGGGATTGGCGGCGTTGTCGTCGTCACGTCCGACGTGGACATCCTTAGCCGGCGTCCCGGGGTCGAAGACCGCCAGGCCGGGGTAGGCCGTGGCAAGGGCAATGCCGGTTGCGGTCAGCACGGCCGCGAGCAGATGCCGCGGGCGGGGGCGGATGGGCATGGCGGGCTCCTGACTATCGGCCGGGGCGGCTCGATCGACGATAGTGCCCACTAGGGTCGGCGTCAGCGGAATCCGCAAGGTCGGAGGTGTCATGGCGAGCGAGCTGCGCTTTGTCGGCCGTGACGCCGAGATCGCGGTGCTGCGAGCGGCGTTCGATGACAGTGCCGGCGGGCGGCCACGCGTGGTCGTCGTGCTGGGAGATCTGGGCGTCGGCAAGACCCGGCTGGTCACCGAGGCCCTGCGTGTGGTCCGCCCCGTGGTGCTGGCGGGCGCTTGTGCCCCGGTTGTTGGTGAGCCCCTGCCCTACGCGCCGCTCATCCAAGCGCTGCGTCGACTGGAGTCAAAGCCACCGGGACGCAAGGAGATCGAGCGATTCCCCGAATTGAGCCGGCTGATGGCGGGAGTGACGACGGCCGAGCCCACGGCCGGGGCGTCGGCGGCCATCGGGCCCCAATGGCGGCTTTATCAGGCCGTCCTCGGCCTGCTGCAGGCCCTCGGGCACGCCCGTCAGGTCGCGCTGATCGTCGACGATCTGCAGTGGGCCGACCAAGCCAGCCTTGACCTCTTGGGGCACCTGGCCATCAACCTCACCGACGAGCGGGTAGCGCTGGTCGTCACCAGTCGCACCGATCACGGGCAAGCGGGCGACGCTGCCCACCGGATGATCGGGGAACTGGGCCGGCTTCGTCAGACAGTCGTCATCGGGCTGGGCCCACTGACGGGTGCGGACGCGATTCGCCTCGCCGGTGTGGCCGGGCCCGCGCTCGATCCCGCGCAAGTCGAGACCCTGGCGCAGCGCTCCGGCGGCAACCCCCTGCTCGCCGAGCAACTGGCCGACAGCACGACCGGCGCGTTCGCGATCCCTCCGACCGTCGAGGCGCTCTTCACGGCGCGGATCGCCGCGCTGCCCCCGCTCGCTCGCGACCTGGTGCACGCACTTGCCGTTGCCGGCGGCAGGGCCGATCTGGACGATTTGGTCGTGATGACGGATCGACCCCTGGAACAGGTGGAAGCGGCCGCCCGAGGTGCGTTCGACGCGCACGTGCTGTGCCCCGCGGGACCAGGATTGGCTTTCCGGCATGCAGCGTGCGCGGAGGTGGCCTATGCCGACGCCTTGCCAAGCGAGCGGCGCCGCTTGCACGAGCGCGCGATGGGAGTCCTCGCGGGCCGCACCGATGATGCGTCCGTGCTGGCGTTGGCGCGGCATACGGAAATGGCGCACGCCGAGACGGTGGCGATCACGGTTGCCGCGGCACGCGTGGCCGAGCATCGGTGGGCCTTCGCCGAAGCGGGTCGGTGGTATGGCCGCGCCGAAGCGCTTCTCGACGCCGGCGCGGTTGCGGATCACGAGAGCTTGCCCGACCTGCGCCTCGCCGCGGCACGCGCCTACGGCTTGGCTGGCGCGTATGACCAGGCGCGGGCCGTGCTGAATCGGGCGCTCGTGCACGCCGGATCCGATAGTGCGCGGGCGGACATCCTGTGGCGGATGGGCGCGATCGATTTCGTCACCGGTGCCGGAGAGGCGGCGGACAGCGCTCTCGCACAAGCGCGTTCACTGCTCTCTGACGGCGATGAACAGGTGTCGGTCCCCGTCCTCGCGTGGTCTGCGCGGGTGGCGGCCGCCTGGTCGCGCACCGATGACGCCGCCCGGTTCGGCGCAGAGGCGGTAGCTCTGGCCGAGGCTGCCGGATCGGTGCGCTGGGCGGGCATCGCGCATAACGCCCTCGGGGTGGCGGCCGCGCTCGCCGGTGATCTGGCGACCGCGACCGACCACCTACAGGTGGCTCTGGCCAGCGCGCACGAGGGCGGCAGCGTCGACGATCTCGTCGCGGCCTATGTCAATCTCGGGAA
Organism: Nostocoides vanveenii; assembly: GCF_039531165.1. Classification (NCBI taxonomy): domain Bacteria; kingdom Bacillati; phylum Actinomycetota; class Actinomycetes; order Micrococcales; family Intrasporangiaceae; genus Nostocoides; species Nostocoides vanveenii. The sequence continues at coordinate 7,081 of NZ_BAAAPN010000106.1, forward strand.
CGTCCTGGGCATGTCTGGCGATCCGTCGGGACAGTTCGCGGTGTGCGAGCAGGGCATCGAGGAACTCGGCCGGTGCGGCGTCCTGCGACACAGCGGGAGCGTGCTGATCGCCAACGCCGTCGAGGCGCTGATGCTCTTGGGGCGGTTGGAGGATGCCTACACACGCGGAGCTCACGGCATGGCCATCGCCCCCGATGGGTTGGTCAAGTCGCCTATCGCGATGCGGGCCGCGCAGGCCGCCGCCTGCGTCGGGCGCCTTGAGCAGGCGCGCGCCTGGGCCGACGAAGCTGCTCGGCTGATGCTCGACCGGGATGCGCCTGCAACCTGGCGGCTGGCCGTGGCCGAGGCTGGAACCGAGGTGGCCCTCTGGGCAGGCGAGCCCGAACGTGCCCTGGACATGGCTCTGGCCAATCTGACGCAGGCCGAGGCCGCCGGCCTGGGCTACCCGGCTCGACTGATCGCGCTGGCCTGGCGTGCGCTGGGGGATGTGGTCACGGCCGGTGGCCGCCCGGACGGACCGGCCGCTGCGCTCCGTGCGCTGACCGAGCGGCGCCGCGGCGAAGTGAGCGCGCTGGAGGCGGCTGAGAGGGGGCGGGCGGACGGCCATACGCATGTCGGCTCCTGGCAGCGGGCCGAAGCCACGATCCGCGGGCCGGTCGCGCAAGCATACGTTCACTGGCGGATCGCGGAAGCGACGCTCCGGTCGGGGACCGGGGTCGCGGCCGTGAGCGCCCTACGGACGGCCTACGCGAGTGCCACGAATGTCGGGTTGGTGCCCCTCATCGCTGAGGTCGAGCGCACGGCCCGGTGGTATCGGATCGACCTCGAGGCCAGCTCGGCCGCGACGGACGCGGCTGAGCCGCTGCCCGGACTGACCGCCCGTGAGCGCGAGATCCTCGACGACGTCGCAGCCGGCTGCACCAACGGCGAGATCGCGGCCCGCCACGGCATCAGCGTCAAGACGGCGAGCGTGCACGTGTCGAACATTCTGCGCAAGCTCGGTGTCCCGACCCGCCAGGACGCCGCCCGCATAGCGCACCGCCACGGACTGCCCTCCGCGCGATAGTCCCGGTCACGGTCTTGGACCCACAGTCCGGGCCGCCGCCGGGCTCTACCGGCGAGTAATACCCTGGGGAGATGACGGCAACGCTGCAGACCCCGGATCTCGTCCCGGCTGATGCGACGGCCACCGGCGTGCCCGAGCGGGCTGAGATCCAGCGCCTGCTCGCGCACGCCGTTGCCGCCGCTAGCGCCGAGCGGCACGAGGTGCGCACGCCGATGACCGGCCGGCCGGTGGCCGACCTCCCGCTCGCGAGCGTCGCCGACGTCGATCGCGCGTATGCCGTGGCTCGCGCCGCGCAGCCGGCGTGGGCGCGCGTGCCGCTTGCCGAGAAGGCCGCGATCCTGCGCCGCTTCCACGACCTGGTGCTGGATGAGCAGCCGAGGTTGCTTGATCTGGTCCAGACCGAGGCCGGCAAGTCGCGACTGCAGGCCTTCGAGGAAGTTGCCGACGTCGCGATCGTGGCGCGCCACTACGCCGCGACCGGCGCTCGCGCGCTTGCCCCTCGCAGGCGCCGCGGCGTCTATCCGGTGTTGACGCAGACGATCGAGTCGCGCATCCCCAAGGGCGTCGTCGGGATCGTCTCGCCGTGGAATTATCCGCTGAGCCTGGCGATCACCGATGCCCTGCCGGCGCTGTTCGCCGGCAATGCCGTGGTGCTGCGGCCCGATCTGCAGGGGTCGCTCAGCGCCCTGGCCGCCTTCGATCTCCTGCGTCGCGCCGGGTTGCCGGACGATGTGCTCCAGGTCGTCCTCGGCGACGGGCCGACCATCGGCGCCGCCGTGCTCGATCACGGCGACTATGTCTGCTTCACCGGCTCGACCGGCGTCGGGCGCGCCGTGGCCAAGGCCGCAGGGGAGCGGCTGGTCGGCGCCTCCCTCGAACTCGGCGGCAAGAACTCCGTCTACCTCGCCGACGACGCCGACCTGGGGCGGGCCGTCCCCGGGGCGGTCCGGGCCTGCTTCGCCTCGGCCGGGCAGCTGTGCATCTCCACCGAACGGGTGCTCGTCCACGAGGCGGTCTACGACGCATTCGTCCCCCGCTTCGTCGCGACCGTGCAGGCGATGCGGCTGGGCACCGGTTTGCACTACGGGTATGACATGGGCTCGCTGATCTCGGCCGACCAGCTCGCCCGCGTCGAGGGGCACGTCGCCGATGCGCGGGCCAAGGGCGCCACCGTGCTGACCGGCGGGCGCCCCCGCCCCGACGTCGGCCCCTATGTCTACGAGCCGACCGTCCTCAGCGGCGTCACCACCGCGATGGCCTGCCGTGACGAGGAAACCTTCGGCCCCTTGGTCGCGATCTACCGGGTCGCCGACGACGACGCGGCCATCGCGCTCGCCAACGACACGGCATACGGCCTCAATGCGTCGGTGTGGACGCGCGACCTTGGGCGCGGCCGGCGGATCGCGGCCCAGATCCGCACGGGGACGGTCAATATCAACGAGGCGTATGCCGCGGCCTGGGCCAGCGTGGCCGCCCCGATGGGCGGGATGAAGGCCTCCGGGGTCGGTCGCCGTCACGGCGAGGAGGGGATCCTGCGGTTCACCGAGGCGCAGAATGTCACCACCCAGCGGGTGCTGCCGATCGCCCCGGCCTTCGGGCAACGCGACGAGACCTACGCCCGCCTCCTGACCGGCGCTCTGCGCGCGATGAAAGCCCTTCGGCTGCAATGAGAACCGAATACGACGTCGTTGTCATCGGCTCCGGTTTCGGCGGGTCGGTCGCCGCGTTGCGGGCCGCGGAAAAGGGCTATTCCGTGCTCGTCCTTGAGGCCGGTGCGCGCTTCGCCGACGCGGACTTCGCCGAGACCAGCTGGGACGCGCGGCGCTATCTGTGGGCCCCGAAGCTGAAGTGTTTCGGCATTCAGCGCATCCACAAACTCCCCGATGTGCTCGTGCTCGCCGGGGCCGGCGTCGGGGGCGGGTCGCTGAACTACGCCAACACCCTCTATGTCCCGCCGGCGCCCTTCTTCGCCGACCGGCAGTGGGCGGGGATCACCGACTGGCAGGAGGAGTTGGCGCCGCATTACTCGACCGCGTCGCGGATGCTCGGCGTTGTCGTCAACCGGTGCGAGGGGCCCGCGGAGCGGGCGATGCAGGCGGCGGCCGAGGCAATGGGTGTCGGCGAGACCTATCGCAAGACGCCCGTGGGAGTGTTCTTCGGCCCGCCGGGGCAGCGGGTTCCTGATCCGTATTTCGGCGGCGCGGGACCCGAGCGGACGGGCTGCACAGAGTGCGGCAATTGCATGGTCGGCTGCCGGGTGGGCGCGAAGAACACGCTCGTCAAGAACTACCTCGCGCTCGCCGAGCGGCTCGGCGTGGTGATCGAGCCGCTGCGGACGGTCGTGGACATCGCACCGCTCACGTCCGCCGCCGACGATGTCCCGACCGCGTATGCCGTGGCGAGCGTGCGCAGCGGCGCGTGGGTGCGCAAGTCACGGCATACCGTCGTGGCGCGCGAGGTGGTCATCGCGGCCGGCACCTGGGGCTCACAGCAGTTGTTGCACGCCCTGAAGGAGCGGGGGCGACTGCCACGGTTGTCGGCGCGCTTGGGTGAACTCACGCGCACCAATTCCGAGGCCTTGCTCGGTGCCTCGCTTGCTCGAGTGCCCGATGGTGAGGATCTCAGCCACGGCGTGGCGATCACCTCGTCCTTTCATCCCGATGCCGAGACCCATGTCGAGAATGTCCGCTACGGCCCTGGGTCGAATGCCATGGGGCTGCTGAAAAGCATTCTGGTGCCGGGGGATTCGGGGCATTCGCGAGCGGGAACCCTGGTGCGCGCGCTGGCACGTGAGCCGCGGATGCTCAATGAGCTATCCAACCGGGCGTGGTCGCAGCGCACGATCATTGCGCTGGTGATGCAGACCCGGGACAACTCCCTGACCGTCTCCGGGCGCCGGCGACCGGCCGGCGGGTGGGGGCTGACCTCACGACAGGGGCATGGCGAGCCGAACCCGTCGTGGATTCCGTCCGGGCACGCCGCCGCACGCGCGATGGCGACCGCTCTCGGCGCGGAGACCGGAGAGCGGTCCTTCCCGGGTGGCTCCTGGGCGGAGAACCTCGGCTTCCCGATGACCGCTCACTTCCTCGGTGGTGCCGTCATCGGGGCGACGCCGGCCGACGGGGTGATCGATCCCTATCACCGCGTCTGGGGCTATCCCGGGCTGCACATCACCGACGGTTCGGCCATCTCGGCCAACCTCGGCGTCAACCCGTCGCTGACGATCACCGCGCAGGCCGAGCGGGCGATGTCGTTGTGGCCCAACGCGGGTGACCTGGATCCACGACCCGCGCAGGGCGCACCATACGTCCGACTTGCGCCTGTGCCCGCGCAGCACCCTGCCTTGAGGGAGTGACGCGGACGGGCTGAGCCCGGCCGTTGGGCGTCAGCCTTCGGCGCGCCAGGAGCGCCAGAGCGCGGCGTAGGGGCCGCCCGCGGTCAGCAGTTCGTCGTGGGAGCCGAGCTCGCTGATCCGGCCGTCTTCGACGACCGCCACTCGGTCGGCATCGTGTGCCGTATGCAGGCGGTGGGCGATCGCGACGACCGTGCGGTCCGCGACCACGGATGCCAGCGACCGTTCCAGGTGCCGCGCGGCGCGTGGGTCGAGCAGTGAGGTCGCCTCGTCCAGCACCAGAGTGTGCGGGTCGGCAAGGACGAGCCGGGCGAGCGCCAACTGCTGACTCTGGGGCTCCGACAACGGGTGCCCGCCGCTCCCGACCGTCGTGGACAGCCCCTCGGGCAGCCCTTCGGCCCACTCCAGCGCATCCACCGACGCGAGGGCCGCGGTCAGATCCGCATCGCTCGCCGACGGCCGGGCCAGCAGGAGGTTGTCCCGCAGCGTCCCGACGAAGACGTGATGCTCCTGGGTCACCAGCGCGACCTCGCTGCGCAAGGTGTCCATCGACAACTCCATCAAAGGCACACCGCCAACCGTCACCGAGCCCGAAGTCGGCCCGTCGATCCCGGCGAGCAGCCGCCCAAGGGTCGACTTGCCGGCACCCGACGGGCCGACGATCGCCAGCCGTTCACCGGGCCGCAGATCGAGCGAAACCCCATGCAGCACCTCGAGATTCGCGTGATAGCCGAAGCGCACGTCGTGCGCCGACAGGTCGTTGCCGGCTGGCACGGCGCCGGTCGCGACGCGGTCGTCCGGGACTTCCTCGACGCCGATGATCCGGGCCAGTGACGTCGCCGCGACCTGGATCTCGTCCAGCCAGCTGATCAGCTCATCGAACGGATCGACCAGTTGCCGGATGTAGAGAATGATCGTTGTGGCCGCGCCGATGGTCAGCGACTCGCCGTGCACGAGCCACCCGCACCACGCGAGTGCAACAGCGGTCGGCACGACATAGGAGAACTCGGTCGGCACGTACCACCACATCCGTAGCCAGCGCGTGTACTTCTCCGCGGCATAGGTCTGCTCGACCGCATCCACCAGTCGCGCGTGCCGCTCGCGCCCAAGGTCGAGCGCGTCGATCGTCCGGGCGGCCTCGACCGACTCGGCCGCCAGGCCGTTGAGCACCGCCCACTTGGACCGCTCCCAGAGGTAGCCGCGGCGCGCGCGCCGGAGATACCACCGGGTCGCGGGCCAGGCGAAGGGCACGGCCGCCAACAGCGCAAGTGCGCCGAGCGGTGAAACCCAGAGCATCGCGCCGATCGTCAGCACAACCGTCACCGAGGCGACGAAGATCGACGGCAAACCGAATCGCGCTGCCCACGAGAGGGATTCGACGTCGTTCGTCGTCCGAGCAACCAGGTCGCCGGTGCCCGCCCGCTCTAGCGTCGACAGCGGCAGCCGGCTGGCCCGGTCGATGAATCGCTCGCGCATGTCGGCGAAGAGACTCTCGCCGAAGACGAAGCTTGCGCGCCGTGCCCACCAGGTCAGCCCGGTCTGCACGAGCACGGTCACCAGCAGCAAACCCACCAGCCGATCCACGCGGTCGGCCGTCGTGCCGGTGACCAGCGCATCGACCAGGCGGCCGATGAGCAGAGGCAGCACGAGTGCCGCGACGGCGGCCAACGCATGCAGCACGAGCACTGCGGACAGCTCGCGCCGGTGATGGCCCAACACCGTCTTGGTGTGTCGCCAGACCACGGCGGGCTCGGCCACCGGGAGCGTCCGTCGGTGCGGATCCAGTTGGGCCGCAGTGGGGCTCGGGTGCCGCTTCGGGCTGAAGAGGCGGCCGGGCCCGGTCTCGTGAGCGTCGCTGGCGGCGGCGTGGTGGTCGGTCAGCAGGTCGGTCATCGGTCGTCACCTCCTCGGATCACGATGTCGCGGTAGGCCGTGTTGCCGGACAGCAACTCGGCGTGCGTGCCGCTCGCCACGGCACGGCCGTCGACGAGCAGAATCACGCGGTCGGTGTGGTGTAGCACTAGGGGGGAGACGGTGGCGACGACGGTCGTCCGGCCGCGCCGGTGACGCGCCAGCTCCTCGGCGATGCGAGCCTCGGTGTGCGCATCGACCGCGCTCGTCGGCTCGATGAGCACCAGCACCGGAGGGTCGATCGCTAACGCCCGGGCCAAACCGAGCCGCTGCCGCTGACCGCCGGAGAAGCCCCGGCCCTTCTCCTCCACGATCGTGTCGAGGCCGTCGGGGAGCGAGTGAAGGATCTCGGTCGCGTGCGCAGTGCCTAAGGCCCGGACGAGCGTGGTGTCGTCGGCGGGCCGCCCGGCCCGCAACTGCGCGCGCAGGCTCCCGCTGAACAGGCGCGCCTCCGGATCGTTGACGACCACCGTGCGTCGGACCACGTCGATCGGCAGGTCGGCCAATGTCCGGCCACCGAGCGTGGGTCCCGCGCCGTATGCCGTGGCTTCAACGCCGCCCGCGCCCGCCGCAGCCTTGCCCGGCCCCGCCGCTCCCGGCCCCAACCGCCCCAGCCGCCCGGCCAGTGCGACCGAGTCCTCGGGCCGGGCACTGACCACGGCCGTCAGCGCGCCGCGGGTGAAGACGGCCCCACTGACCGGATCCACCAGATCGCCATCGGCGGCTGTCTCCAAGGACCCCTCCCCGGCGACGGCCGGATGATCGCTCGGGACCCGCAGGATGGCCATGATCTTGGTGGCGGCGACCCGGAAGCGGATCACGTGCTCGACCATCTCGGTCACCGTCCGCAGCGGGAAGGTCATGAAGGTCGCGTAGCCGTAGAACGCCACCAACTCGCCGGTCGTCAGGTCGCCCCGCACGACCGCCCGCGCCCCGGTCCACACCACGAGTACGACGAACAAGCCCGGCAGCAAGGTCTGGCTGGCATCCAGCGCCGCCTGGTACCCGGCCACGCGCACACCCGCCTGGCGCACCCGCTGGGATTGAACGGCATACCGGCCCACGAACTCGGCCTCGCCACCGATGCCGCGCAGAATCCGGAGTCCCGCAACGGTGTCGGTGCCGAGCGTCGTCAGCCGCCCGGACTCCTCGCGTTGCTCGGCCTGACGCCGTTGCAGCGGCCGGATGATGAGGGACAGCATCGCCAAGAGCACGGGCGCACCGAGCAGGACCACCAGGCCGGTCGACACCGAAGCCCGCAGCAGAAGCACCCCGACGACTGCGAAACTGACGATCGCCCCGGAGCACCGGGCGGTGGTGTCGTAGACATGCCCGACCCGCTCCATATCGGTCGTCGTCACGCTGACCACGTCACCGGCGGGGAAGCTCCGAGCAATCTCCTGCCCCCGGGTGGTGACCGCCTCATCCGTCACCACGACCACACGAAAGGCGCCGTCGAGCCAGTTCTGCACGGCGAACCAGTGCCGGATCGATCCCGAGAGGGCGATTACGAGCGACAACCCGGTCAGGATGAGCGACCAGCGCACGAGCTCGCCGCGGTCACCCGGCACCAGGCCGTCGTCGATGCCCCTGCCGATCGCCGCCGGCACCAGCCCGATCGCCGTCATCCACACGATCCCGCAGACCATGCCGGCCACCAGGGTGCGCCACTGCAACCGTGCGCCCCAGAGCAGGAAGGCAAACGGCGTGGTCGTCGGCGGTGAGCCGGGATTCAACACGTGCGAGAACATAACGACCGATCACGGTACGCGTGGCCACCCCGCACACGAAACCGATTTTCCGCCTCCGCAGTGCGGGCGTGGCTCCCCGTCCCCACGCCAAGGCCCACCTAATCTGGCCGGGTGACGATGCCGTTGCCGAACGAGCCGACACCGCCGCAGTCGGCACCGCCGCCCGCGGGATTGCCGTATGCCGGCGCCTCCACCGCCGCTGCCGGCCGCACTCCCAGCGCCGGAGCCACCGCCCGCGCGACGACCCCCCAGCGCAGCCGCACGCTGCCGGCGGACCCTGACCTCCCGACTGCCGACGACCTCGGTGCCCCCGCTACGGTCACCGGCACGCCCCGCACCGCCGGGCCGGGCGGTGGCGGTGGAGGAGGCGGGGGACCCCACGGCCCGCAGGGCCCGCGCCGACCAGCGCCACCCGGCGCTACCCGACGTCGCCCGCCGGCCACGCGCCCCAACTACGCCCTGCGCCGGACCATCGCACTGATCATCCTGCTCACCTTGCTGACGACGATCTGGTTCGCCGTCAAGGCCCTCGTCGGCTTCGTCGGCGGCCTGTTCAGCGCTTCCGACGCCAAGCCGGGCGTCACGACGAGCGCCCCGGTCAAGCCCGCTGCGATCGCGCCGGTCACCCCCGAGATCCCCGCGCCGGCCCCCAGCCCCGAGGCAAAGCAGGGCACCGCTGGCGCGTCCGACGCCACGAGCCTGGTCCGCACCATGCGGATGGCCTCGCAGTCGATGTCGCCGAAGTCCATCGTCGCCGGCCCGGGCGGCCTGCTCTTGGCGCAGAACATGATGTATCACCACTCGATCAGCGTCTTCCGCGCCGACGGGGCACTGCTCAAGACGATCCCGGACTCGGTGACGCTCAGCGATTTCGGGATCACCGGCCACCCGGGCGTGTCCAAGGGCGCGCCCGTCGAGGCGGCCTTCACCCCGGACGGCAAGTCTGCGTGGGTGTCCAACTACTCCATGTACGGCAGCGGCTTCGGCCCCGAGGGCCTCGACTCGTGCCGCAAGGGCGACGGGACCGACACGTCATACGCCTATCGGGTCAACACCTCGACCCTGGCCGTCGATGCCGTGGTGCCGGTGGGGGCGGTCCCGAAGTATGTCGCGATCACCCCCGACGCGAGCAAGGTCCTCGTCAGTAACTGGTGCTCGTGGAGCCTGTCGGTCATCGACGCCACGACCACCAAGGAAACGGCCCGGATCGACCTGGGCGGCAAGTACCCCCGCGGCATCGTTGTCTCGCCCGACTCCCGGACCGCGTATGTCGCGCTCATGGGCTCCCAGCGCATCGTCGCCGTCGACCTCGCCACCAAGGCCGTCTCGACCTTCGCGGAGCCAGGCAACGGCCCCCGACACCTGGTCATGAGCCCGGACGGCAAGTTCATCTACGTCACCAATAACACCTCGGGGACGGTCGCCAAGATCGACCGGGCTACGGGCGCGGTGCTCGCCACCGTCAAGACGGCGAGCGAGCCCCGCTCGATGGCGATCTCCAGTGATGGGCTGGCCATCTATGTCGTCAACTACGGCTCGGCCTCGATGAGCAAGATCCGCACCTCCGATATGCACATCCTGCAGACCGTGACCACGGACGCCTCGCCCATCGGCATCACCTACGAACCCACCAAGAAGCAGGTCTGGGTGGCCTGCTATGGCGGCTCGTTGATCGTCTTCGACGACTCCAAGCTCAAGGGCTGACGGGTCGCCGCCGGCCACCCTGGCGGGGTCACCAGGTGGGCAGCCAGGCGGGCGACATACCCTGTCGGGGTGCTCCGGACCGCCCTCAAGCCCAAGTGGCTCGCGCTGCTGGCGCTGGTGGTCCTGATCATCGTCGCCTTCACCCAACTCGGCCGCTGGCAACTCGGTGTCGCCCAGGACAAGGCCCGGGCCGAGGAGATGGCCAAGGCCCGCGCGCAGCCGCCGGTTGCCCTCGCGACCTTGCTCTCACCGCATGCGCCCTTCCCGGCCGCCGCGAACGCCCGCCTCGCCATCGTCACCGGCACGTATGCCGAGGGTCAGCTCCTCATCCCCGCTCGCCTCCTCGCGGGCCGCGACGGCTACTGGCTGCTCACGCCGATGACCGAGAGCGCGACCGGCGTGGTCTTCCCGGTCGTTCGTGGCTGGCTGCCGCCGGCAGCCGGCGGTAGCGTGCCCGCCGCCCCGGCACCGCCCACGGGAGAGACCACGGTCGTCGCCTCGCTGGCGCCGGGCGAGTCTCCGACCACCGAGAGCTATCCGGCCGGCCAACTCGGGTCGGTCGACCTGGCCCGCCTGGTCAACATCTGGCCCGGCGCGATCTATAACGCCTTCGGCTTCGCCCAGCGCGAGGCACCCGCCAATGACCCGCAGGCCGCTGACCGGCCCGGCGCGCTCGAGCGCATCCCCCCACCGCGGCCGGACACCGGGCTGAAGGGTCGCAATGCGGCCTACGCGCTTCAGTGGTGGGTCTTTGCCGCCTTCGCCTTCTTCTTGTGGATCAAGATGGTCCAGCAAGACGCCCGGCAACGCCGGGACCTCACACTTCTCGCGCCGCCACCCGGCGGCGCACCGACCCTGACGCAGGAGCCATGACCGCAAACCCCCAAAGCAGAGATGCCGCCAAGCTCGCCACCGCGCTGCGCTTTTTCACGGTCATGGCGCTCATCGTCGGCGTGGGCCTGCTCATCCTGGTGGTGGAGATGGTCTTCCAGTACCTCCTGCACTGGAATGGCGACCCCGGCAACCGGGCCAACCCGCTGGCCTGGTGGCCGCAGCCGCACGGCTTCCTCTACATGATCTATCTCGCCGCGACGGCCAATCTCGGCTTCAAGGCGGGCTGGTCGCTGCCGAAGATGGTCGGGGTCATGCTGGCCGGCTGCGTGCCCTTCCTCTCCTTCGTCGTGGAGCGGAAGGTTGCCGCAGAGTTCGCACGTCCCCAAGTAGCATCGGCGCCGTGACCAGCACGCGCCGACCCGTCCTCGTCGTCGACTACGGCGCCCAGTACGCCCAGCTGATCGCGCGGCGCGTCCGGGAGGCGAGGATCTACAGCGAGGTGGTCCCGCATACGGCCACCGTCGAGGACCTGATCGCCCGCGACCCCGCGGCGATCATCCTCTCCGGCGGACCGTCGTCGGTCTACGCCGACGGCGCACCCAGCCTCGACGCCGCCCTGCTGGCGGCCGGCATACCGGTATTCGGGATGTGTTACGGCTTCCAGGCGATGGCCGCCGCTCTCGGCGGCACGGTCGCGCGCACCGGCTTGCGCGAGTACGGCCAGACCACGATGCGCCGCGACGGGCCACATTCGACCCTTTTCCACGGCCAACCCCGCGAGCAGTCCGTATGGATGAGCCACGGCGACAGCGTGTCGGTCGCCCCCGAGGGCATGACGGTCACTGCCACCACCGCGGGCGCGCCCGTCGCGGCCTTCGAGGACGACGTGCGCCGGCTTTACGGCGTGCAGTGGCACCCCGAGGTCGTGCACTCCACCTTTGGCCAGGAGGTGCTGGAGAACTTCCTCTACTCAGGCGCGGGGCTGGCGCCCGACTGGGATGCCGCGAGCGTCATCGACGAGCAAGTGGAGGCGATCCGCGCGACCGTCGGCGACAAGCGCGTGCTCTGCGCGCTCTCCGGCGGCGTCGACTCCTCCGTCGCCGCGGCCCTCGTCCACAAGGCCGTCGGTGACCGGCTGACCTGCGTCTTCGTCGACCACGGGCTCTTGCGCGAGGGCGAGGCCGAGGCGGTCGAGCGCGAATTCGTTGCGTCCACCGGTGTGCACCTGGTCGTCGTCGATGCCCGTGAGCGGTTCCTGACCGCGCTCGCCGGCGTGCGCGACCCCGAGGAGAAGCGCAAGATCATCGGGCGTGAGTTCATCCGGGTCTTCGAGCAGGCCGCGCGCGATGTCGTCGGCGAGGCCGCAGCCGAGGGCCACCCGGTCGAATTCCTCGTCCAGGGCACGCTCTACCCCGACGTCGTGGAGTCCGGTGGTGGCACCGGGACTGCCAATATCAAGAGCCACCACAATGTCGGCGGCCTGCCGGACGACCTGCAGTTCGCGCTGGTCGAGCCGCTGCGCGATCTGTTCAAGGACGAGGTCCGCAAAGTCGGCCTCGAACTCGGCGTGCCCGAGGCCATCGTGTGGCGCCAGCCGTTCCCCGGCCCGGGCCTGGGCATCCGGATCGTCGGCGAGGTCACGGCCGAGAATCTCGCGACCCTGCGGGCTGCCGACCAGATCGCCCGGCACGAGTTGACCGCGGCGGGTCTGGACCGGACCATCTGGCAGTGCCCGGTGGTCCTGCTCGCCGACGTCCGCTCGGTCGGCGTGCAGGGCGACGGACGCACCTACGGTCACCCCATCGTGCTGCGGCCGGTGTCCTCGGAGGACGCCATGACGGCCGACTGGACCCGGCTGCCCTATGACGTGCTCGCCACCATCTCGACCCGTATCACGAATGAGGTCGACGGCGTCAACCGGGTCACCCTGGATGTGACGAGCAAGCCTCCGGGCACGATCGAGTGGGAATGAGCGAGGTGCCCGCACGTCGCTCGGCGATCCGCGATATTGCCGACATCTGCTGGCTGCTGGTCGGCGGCCTGCTCTTGCTCGCGATCGTCGTCGTCGTGGGGCTGAAAACGCGCGCGGGCCAGATCCTCGACGAGGACGTGGTGCGGTCCTTCCGGGTCGATCGCTTCCACGCCGGCCGGATCGAGGTGCTGCTGAGCGAGATTCGCGTCCTGCCGATGGCTCTGATCACGGCGGCGGCCATGGTCATTGCCTTGCTGGGCCGGCACTGGCGGGTGGCCATCGGTCTGCCGCTTCTCGTCGTCGGGGCGAACCAGACGACCCAACTGCTCAAGACCGAATACCTCACCCGCAGCCCGGGTGGGCTCGACCTGCCGGTGTCGATGCCGAGCGGGCATACGACCGCTGCCCTGTCGATGGCGGCCGTCTTGATCATCGCGGTCCCGCGGGTGCTGCGGCCGCTGGCGTGCTTCGTCGGTGGCCTGGTCGCCGGCGGGGCCGGGATCGGGACCGTGGCCGAGCGCTGGCACCGGCCCGGTGATGTGCTTGCCGCGGTGGCGGTCGTGGTCATCTGGTCGGTGCTGGCGCTGGTCGTCGGAGCGCACTGGGTCGACCGGCCCCGGGTGCGGGCTGCCGGCTTCGACCGGGGCGTCGGCAACACGGCGCTGGCCGTGGTCGGTGCGTTCATCGGTGCCTATGTCCTGCACCGGTTGGGCATGGCACCGATGCCGGGTTCAAAGGCGAATGCGCTCGTCTACGGCTCGGTGGCTGTCATGGCCGTGGTCACCGGCCTCGGGCTGGGCGCGATCTCGCTGGTCGCCGATCGGCGGATCTTCCGCAATCCGCCTACAGGGGGGAAGCAGGCGTGAACTCGGACCTCGATCCAGTCGACCAGCACATCGGTGACAGCAATGTCGTCCTCGATGCCTTCATGCGGTGGGTGGTGATCGGCCCGGCCTTCTATGCCCTCGCCCGCCCGACGATCAAGGGGCGCGAGCACGTTCCGCCGGCGGGCAGCCCGGCGATCATCGCCAGCAACCACCTCTCGTTCAGCGACTCGATGGTCATCCCGCTGGCTTCGGGCCGGCGGGTGAGCTTCCTGGGCAAGGCGGAGTACTTCCAGGGCACGGGGGTCAAGGGGGCCTTCATGCGCTCGTGGTTCCGTTCCTTCGGCACCATTCCGGTGGAGCGCTCGGACGCGCGCGCGGCCGCGGAGTCGCTGCACATCGCCGAGCGGGTGCTGGCCGAAGGTGGGGCCTTCGGCATCTACCCCGAGGGGACGCGGTCGCGCGACGGTCGACTCCACCGCGGGCGCACCGGGGTCGCCCGCCTTGCCTTGAGCACCGGGGCACCGATCATCCCGTGCGCTTTGACGGGCACCGCGAAGCTGCAGCCGCCGGATGTCACCATCCCGCGGCCGGCCAAGATCACCGTGGAGTTCGGGCCGGCCATCGACATCGCGCCGCTGCGGGAGCAGTTCCGCAAGGCCGCGCTGCTGCGGGCGATCACCGACGCCGTCACCGACGCCATCGGTGCCATGTCGGGCCAGGAGCGCTCCGGCCGGTATGCCAGCGATGTCAATGCCGAACTGGATGGAGCCGCTGGTGCCTGACCGCGTCCGTATGCCGCGCCCTGCCGCGCTTCGCGGGCAATCCGTCGCCGGCGACCGGCGATCCACCTTCGCGGCCGGCCTCCGGGCGGTGCGCACGTCCGCCGCGATCGCCGCCGGCAAGGCGGCCCGTGCGACGGCCAAGCGCCGCGGCGGTGGGTCGGCCCTGCCGGGCCTGGTGGCCGAGCGGATGGATCCGGGCATCCTCGGACACGCCCTCGGATCCTTGCCCGGCGGCATCGTCGTTGTGACCGGCACCAATGGCAAGACCACGACGACCCGCATGCTCGTGGCGCTGCTGCGCGCCCACGGACGCACGGTGTTCACCAACCCGACGGGCAGCAATTTCACGCGGGGCGTGATCTCCGCGCTGCTCGGCGAGATCGGCGTGCGGGGGCGGTTGAGCGCCGATACCGCCGTCCTGGAGTTGGACGAGGCGCATGCCTTGAAGTTCGCCGCCGCCGTCACGCCCACGCATGCGCTGCTGCTGAATGTCGCTCGCGACCAACTCGACCGGTTTGCGGAGATCGACCATACGGCCCGGCTGCTCGCCGACCTGGCGGCGCGCACGAGCACGGGAGTGGTGCTCAATCGCGACGACTCCTTCGTCGCCCGGATCGAGGGCACGCTGGCGGACTCGGTGCGAATCGGCCGGTTCGGTCTGGATGCCTCGATCGCCGACCGGCTCGGGGAGTTACAGGAGCAAGACACCCGCGCCGACGACGACTTCGTCGTCTCGCCCCCGGACGCCGACGACGTCCTTCTGCGGCCGCGTGACGAGCGTCGCTTCGACATCGTCGTCGGGCCCGACGGGAGCGGCGGGCTGGTCGGGCCGGTGGAACTGAAGCAGCGTGGGCTCGCCGCGATGATCAATGCGACCGCGGCCACGGCGATGGCCCGGCAGCTCCTGGGCGCGACATTCGATGCCGGCGTGGCCGCCACGGCCCTGGCCGGCGTGACCGCACCCTTCGGGCGGGGCGAGGTCATCGATATCGACGGCACGCCGCTCGAACTCGTCCTGGTCAAGAATCCCGCGGGCTTCACCGTCGCCCTGTCGACCTATGGCACGACGCCGGTGGCGACGATGATCGCGATCAACGACAACTACGCCGACGGGCGCGACGTCTCCTGGCTCTATGACGTCTCTTTCGAGAGTCTGCGCTCGGCGGGCGTTGCGCTCACCTCGGGTGTGCGGGCCTACGACATGGCGCTGCGCTTGCAGTATGACGATGTCCCCGTCGCCGCTGTCGAGCCCGACCTGGGGGCGGCACTCGATCGTTTCCTCGCCGGACACGTGGGCGTGCCGACCCGGATCTTTTGCACCTACACCGCGATGATGACGCTGCGCCGGATCCTCGCGGCACGCTACGACTTGCCGGCGTTCGGCGAGGAGGGCGGATGAGCGGCGCCACGGCATACGGGCGGATGAGCGGCAGCGAGGGAGGCACGCGATGAGCAAGGGCGAGGTCCACGTCGTCCATCTCTATCCGCGCGAGATGAGCATCTACGGCGACCTGGGTAACACGCGTGCACTGAGTGCGCGGCTGACGCGGCACGGGTATACGCCGGTGGTGCACAACCACCATCCGGGGGCGGTGTTCCCCGAGCAGGCGCACCTCGTGCTCGGCGGCGGCGGACAGGACTCCGGTCAGGCGCGCGTGGAGGCGGACCTGGAGGCGATCGGGCCACGGCTGACCGAGCTCGCCGCCGGTGGGACGCCGATGCTGATGATCTGCGGGATGTACCAACTCTTCGGCAACGCTTTCGTCACCGTGGACGGCAAGCGCCTGCCCGGGCTGGGCATCCTGGACGTGACGACCCAGGGCAATCCGAAGCGGATGATCGGACCCGTGGTGATGAGCACCGACTTCGGTGATGTCGTCGGCTACGAGAACCACTCCGGGTTGACGCGGCTCGCCGGCGGCCAGGCTGCCTTCGGCCGGGTGCGCTCCGGTTTCGGCAACAACGGCGAGGACGGCACCGAGGGTGCCCGCACCGGCAATGTCTTCGGCACCTACCTCCACGGCCCGATCATCCCGGCCAATCCGTGCTTCGCCGACGCCCTCTTGGCGTATGCCGTTCCCCTCGCCACCGGGGCGGCCTTCAGGCCGGGGGAGTTGGACGACACCTTGGCCGACGAAGCCCACACCCGCCAGGTGGCCCGCCTCGTGGGCTGACAGGCGCCCATGCGCCGAACGCGGCAACAACGACTGGGCCCTCGCCGGGTCTTCGACAACGGGGTGAGCAGTCGGTCGCCTCAGGGCACGCTAGGGGCGGGCTCGTCATCGGGCGCCGGTGTCTTGGGCATCATCGACCAGGCCAGCCAGCCGATCGCGCCGAGGGGCACTTCGAGCAGGTGGGTGAAGATCGAGAAGAGCACCACGGCCGCCGTCGCTTCGGCCGGCGCGGCCCCCCAGGCCACCAGGGCGGCAGCGGTGCCGGTCTCGGTCACGCCGACGCCGCCAGGGGTGATCCCGACGGCGGTCAGTAGGCGGCCGATGGCGAATGCCGCGAAGAGTTCGCCGTGGAACAACTCAACGCCGGTCGTGCGCATGATCGCCAAGAAGACCAGGTAGTAGAAGGCGAAATAGCCGACCAGGCCCATGGTCATCGGGAACCACCCGGTCCGCACCACGTCGATGATCTGCGCGCGCAAATCGGTGACCAGTGCATCGACGCTCATCGATCGCGGCCTGCGCCGGGTCAGCGGCCGCAGCATCCGGTCCACGCCCCGCCCGACCGTGGTTGCTGCCCGACCGGAGGCGAGCACCGCGATGAAGACCGCGACGATGGCTGCGCCGCTGGCCACCGCGGCGACTGCGGCGTCGCGCATGATGCGAGGCATCTCGGCCCGCCCGAGGGTCAGCAGGACGATGGCGATCAGGGGCAGCGCAATGCGGAACAGGGTGTTCCAGACGGCTGAGACGATGATCGATGTCGAGACGGCCCGGCGGGTGAAACCCCAGGAGCGGCAGATCGTGAAGGTCGCCGCCATCCCCAGCGCGCCGCCCGCGGGCAGCAAATTGCTGACCGACGACCCACAGACGTTGACGATCAGCGCACGAAGGTGGCTCAGGCCGGGCATCGACCCGGTCAGGGTGAAGGTGTAGGCACCGAGCCCGGTGACCACGAGCGCGACGAACCCGAGCGACTGCCAGGCCGAGACCGTGCCGATGACGGACCAGATCGCCGGCCAGGAGGTCTTGGCAAAATGGGGCAGCCCCCACCCCAGGAGCGCCCCGGCCAAGGCGAACCCACCGATGAACTGGAGCACCTGACGCGCTCCGATCCGCCGACTGGCGTCAGCGCTCGCGGTCATCCCAGCCCCGCGAAGATGCCGCGCCGGATCGGCGCACCCAGGGGCAGCGCGGGATCCCGGAACCATTCCCGCCCGAAGATCAGGTCGTAGGCCGGCCGCGGAATCCGCAAGAAGGCCGCCAGCGTGCGATCCGCACCATCAGCGCTGGCCTGCGAGGCGTGAGCTCGCATCGAGGCGCGCTTCGCGGCGGCATACCGGATCACGTCGATGCGGTGCGTGATGTCGCGCCGCGGACTGTATGCCGTGGTGAACGCGTGGATGTCGAACTCCGGGGGGTAGCGGTAGACCCGGGCGGAGGCCCGGACCGCCGCAGCGAGTAGGTCTCGGGGGATCGTGGCCTCCAGCACCGGCGTCCCGGACAGCGCAGCCGCAGCCGCCCCGACCTCGTGGACGCGCACGTGGTCGCGATGGCCGTACCCCCCGCGGGCATCATACGAAAGCAGGACGTCGGCACGCTCCTCGGCCAGCAGGGACGCTAGCCGCCGGGCGGCCTCGTCCAGGGGGGCGGCAACGAAGGGCACCCGGTCCCCGGTGGGCGGGGGCACCGGCCCGCCCATCCCCGAATCGGCGTATCCGAGCCAGACCACCCGCGCCACGCCGAGGGCGGCTGCACTGGCCCGGGCCTCGTCCAGGCGGCGCGACCCCAGGCCCGGGCCGTCGTGAAAGTCACTGGCCGCCAGCCCCTGACCGCCGTCGGTGGCCAGCGCAAGGACCACCCGGTGGCCCTGGGCGGCCGCCTTGGCCATCGTGCCCGCGGTCAAGAGGGCTTCGTCGTCGGGATGCGCGTGAAAGGCGACGAGCGTGCGCTTCGGCACCGTCGCGGACCCCCTCATGACTCGACATCCTTGCCTACCCCAGGGCCTGCCGAGCGCAGGCGCTGACGCATGGCAGGCTGATCCACATGAAAGTCGCCCTGCTTTCCGACTGCTACCCGCCGCGGCTGGGAGGAATCGAGACCCAGGTGCGTGATCTCGGGCGGGCCCTGCTCGCGCAGGGGCACGAGGTGCACGTCTATACCGCGACCCCGGGGATCGACGAACACCGCGGCCGCAGCTGGGAGGACGACGAGGGCGTGCACGTCCACCGGGTCACCATGCATGTGCCCTTCGGGGTCCCGGTCAACCCGCGCGCGCCGAAGCTCATCCGCGGCGAACTCGCGGAGTTCGACATCGCCCACGTCCACATGGGCGTGATCGCGCCGTTCGCGCACGACCTGACCAAGCTCTCGCTCGACCTCGGCTTGCCCACCGCGATCACCTGGCACTCGGTGCTCGGCCAGGGCAGCCTGACCGTCCTGCGTCAACTGGGCTGGGCGCGCGAGTGGGCCCAGCGCGGTGCCACCCTGACGGCCGTGTCGTCGATGGCCGCCGACCGGGTGCGAGCGGCGGTCGGTGACCCCGGCATCGAGGTCGGCGTGCTGCCGAATGGCATCTCGATTCCCGACTGGAGCCTGGCGCGCGGACGCCGCCCGGACGACGCTCCCGTGCAGATCGTGACGGCTCTGCGCTTCGCCCTCCGCAAACGGATTCTCCCGTTGATTCGGATGCTCCGCGAGGTCCGTCGACGCGTCCCAGAGGAAATTCCTTTCACGGCAACCGTCTTCGGCAATGGACCCTATCTCGCTCCGGCCCGCGCGCTGACGACGGCCGAGGACCGCACGTGGCTCAACCTCGCCGGCCGCGTCGCGCGACCGGTGCTCGCCCAGACGTATGCCGATTCCGACCTCTACTTCGCCCCTACTCGTCTCGAGGCCTTCGGAATCGCCGCCCTCGAGGCGCGCACCGCCGGGCTGCCGGTCGTGGCATTGCGCGGCTCCGGCGTCGAGGACTTCATCACGAACGAGGAGAACGGGCTGCTGGCCAAAGACGACGACGCGCTCGTGGATGCGGCCGTCCGGCTGGTCACCGACCATCACCTGCGCCACCGGCTCCGGGAACACAACCTGACGGTGCCGCCCGCCCAGGGCTGGGACAGCGTGGTGCAGCAGTCTCTCGCCGAATACCGCCGGGCCGGTGCCCGAGGGTGACGCGCCCGATCCGCATCGAGGGCGAGACCGTGGCGGGTGAGATCGTCACGGCCTTCGTGCTGACCCACGGTGGCGACCCGAGCACCGAGTTGGCCGAGCGGGGTTGGAGTCTGATCGGGCCGGTCGCGGCTTTCACGCCAGCTGACTCGGACGAGGTGATCATCCGCGTGCGGGTGGCTGCGGACCTCGGTGCGGGAGAACGGCATACGACCTGGACGGCGGGCCACGCGCCCGAGGCGGTGCCCGCCGGTGTGGTGCCGATCCAGGTGCAGCGGGTGGCGGCGTACGCCGTCGTCGTCCGGGACGCCGATGTGCTGCTGACCCAACTCTCCCATCGGGTCCGCGGCGTGCCCGGCCGATGGACGCTGCCCGGCGGAGGGGTGGAGCCGGGGGAGGACCCGGGCACCGGCCTGCGGCGCGAAGTGTGGGAGGAAACCGGGCAGCACCTGGGCTCGGTCCAATTGATCGACCTGCTGACCGCGCACTGGGTCGGGCAGGGCCCCGACGGGGTCTGGGAGGACTACCAGGTCGTGCGCCTGGTGTATGCCGCATCGGTCCCCGAGCCCGAACCGCTGGTCGTCCACGACGTCGGCGGCACGACCGCGCAGGCGGCGTGGGTGCCGGCACAGGACGTCCTCGCCGGGCGTGCGTCGACCTTGGCGTGGCATCGCTGGCCAGGGTGGCTCAGTCACGGGAGCGGGCGAACGAAGCCAACGCCCCGATGAGCGCGAGTGCCGAGCCCAGGCCGATCAGGACATAGGTGCCGCTGACCTCCCAGGCCGGCAGCCGCCCGGCGAGTTGCCAACAGAGAGTGCCGGCCGCGAGGGCCAGCAGCACGAGCGCGCAGAGCACGGTGCCGAGGGCCGGGCCCCGCGAGGCGGCCCGTTCGTGTCCGGTGGGCGCCGCGGGCGACGCCGTAGACGAGGTTCGCGGCCGGTCGCGGGTGGGCGCGGGCCCGGGATCCGGGAGGTGGCCGGAAAAGTCGGTCACGGCGTGCTCCCCACGATCTTGACGACACCGGCACGCAGGTCGACGGTCACGACGGCCACCAGCGATCCGGTGCCGAAGGTCCGGTGGTAGTCGATATCTCGGACGGGTCGACCCTTCTCGAGCACATCGCCCACGAGGATCTGGCCGAGGAGCACTCGGCCGTCGATCCGGACCGATCCGGTCTTGGGCAGCCGGACGGTGACCTCACCGAGGCCAAGCTCCGTGCTGACCTGCCGTGGGGTCGCCGAGGCATCCGCGGGCAAGTGAGTTAGGTCGATCACCACCGTGCCGACGGCGAGGCGCGTCGATTCACTGCGGGAGCCGGGCGCGACCGTGAGGACCCGATCACCGCTTCCACTGGACCACAGGGGATCGCTCGCGGCGGCGCTGGCGCCCAGCCCCAGGGCGAGCACGAGAGCCAGCAGGGTGCTTAGACCGCCCTTACGCCCGAGCAGGCCGCCGACGAGCAGGACGAGCGCGACGAAGGCGAGTGCGCCGGCCAGGGCGACCGTGCGCGCATCGCCGGGCCAGTGCTGCTGGGCGTGTAGGGCAGCGACGCCGACGCCGAGGACCAAGCTCAGGCCCGCCAAAACGAGCGCGATCGGCGCACTCAGGCGGCGTCGCCGCGGGCGCACGCGTCCGCCGGCCGGGACGGCACCGCCCGCCGGGACGGCCCCGGTGGTCGCGCGCCAGGCCGGGACGGCCCCGGCGGTCGCGGGCTCGGCCGGCGCGGGCCTGGCGGTGCGCGCGGTCGGTGTGGGAGCGTCGGTGGGCGATGGCGCGTCGGTGGGGGACGTCGCGGCGGTGGGCATGCCGGCATACGGAAGCAATCCGCGGCGGCGGGCCACGACGAAGCCCCCGGCCGCGAGCAGGCCCATCAGGACGATCGCGCCGGTGGCGGAACCGGACCCCACTATCCCGCCGCCGAGCAGGGTGTTGACGATCCCGCCGATCAGGAGCAGCCCGCCGACTGCCAAGACGATGCCGGTGACGATCCGGCCTGTGCTGGTGTCCGATTCGGCCTCGATGATGCCGGGGCCGTCGGGGGCCGGCAGCAGCAGCCACGCCAGGGCATACGCCACCAGGCCCGCGCCCGAGATCATGGTCAGCACGATCACGCCGACGCGGATCACCGCCGGGTCGATGCCGAAGCGACGCGACAGGCCGCCGCAGACTCCCCCGACCCAGGCATCGGAGCGCGGGACGCGTCGGACGCCGAGTCGATCGATCGCGCCGAAGAGGTCGGCGAGCAGCCGGTCGTAGTCGTTCTGCGCCGACGTGCCGGCCGGGGGCGGCGATGGCGGCGCAGTGGGGTCAGTCATAAGGCCATCCTCACCCGGGCTCGGTGGGCGCGGGATGCGAGGCCTCCCTGAACGCACCCTGGGCGGTCCCCCGAAATGGCGGCGTCCGGCGCGGCGGGCCGTGCCGCTGGGCGAGACTTGCCCTGTGCCCATCCCGTATGCCGTGCCGCCGACCGCGGAGGTCGCCGACCCGCCGCGGATGGTGCGTCCCGCCCACGGGCGCGTCCTGGCCGGCGTGTGTGCCGGGCTCGCCGAACATCTCGGCCTCCCCGTCGCGTGGGTGCGAGGCTTCGTCGCCGTGCTCATTCTGGCGGGCCCGGGAGTCGTCGGCTACATCCTGCTCTGGGCGCTGACGCCGCAGGAGGCGGATTCGGGCGCGGCTACCGCCGGCCAGCGATGGAGTCTCCGGCAGGCGGGGCCGGCAGCGATGTGGATCGGTATCGCGATGGTCGCCGTTGTCGGGGCGACCTCGGTCCTGCCCCGCTCCGGCGGGGGCCTGGGCATTCTCACGCCCATCCTGATCCTGGCGATCATCGCGGTGATTGGGCTCGCGAGTGCCGATGTGGCACAACGCGATCGCTGGCTCGGCCGGCGCTCGGGATGGCCGGCCCTCGCGCGCCTGGCCGGTGGCCTGATCGCCGTCGTCGTCGGCACCGTCGTGATGCTCAGCGGGGGGACATCGGCCGCGGAGGCCTGGGACATCGTCCTCGCCACCGTGGTGGTGTTGCTCGGGTTCACCCTGCTATTGGCGCCCTGGGTGCTGCGGCTGCTCCACGACGTCGGGGAAGCCCGGACGGCCCGTGCCCTCGCGGACGAACGGGCCGATATCGCCGCCCACTTGCACGACTCGGTGCTTCAGACCTTGGCGCTGATCCAACGCCAAGCCGGCGACGCCACCCGCGTCGCCACGCTCGCCCGCGTGCAGGAACGCGAGTTGCGCACCTATCTCTACGGTGGCGGCAGTGTGGATCAGACGACGCTCAGCGGCGCGCTCGCGGAGGTGATCGATGAGGTCGAGGTCGCCCACGGCATACCGATCGATGTGGTCGTCACGGGGGACTGCCCGCTGGATGAGCATGTGCAGGCGATGGTGCGGGCGCTGCGCGAGGCGCTCCTCAACGCCGCCAACCACGGGGCCGCGCCGATCGCGGCCTATGTCGAGTGCGGACCGGACCGGATCGAGGCCTTTGTGCGCGACCACGGCCCGGGCCTGAATCTCGATGCCATCCCCGAGGATCGGCTCGGCGTGCGCGAGTCGATCCAGGGCCGGATGACGCGCGTCGGCGGCAACGCGAAGGTGCGCCGGCTCGAGCCGGGCACCGAATGGACCTTGACCCTGCCGCGCGTGGCCGCGGCCCCCACCGGAGGAAACTGATGAAAACTGCTCCCGCCCCCACCACGCCAGTGCGTGTCGTCCTCGTCGACGACCACAAGATGTTCCGCACCGGAGTGCGCGCCGAGTTGACCGAAGTGGCGCCCGGCCTGCTCGACATCGTCGGCGAGGCCGCGGACGTCGACACCGCCATCAAGGTGATCCGCGCCGAACTGCCCGATGTGGTCCTGCTCGATGTGCACCTGCCCGGGGGCAATGGCCGCGGCGGTGTCGACGTGCTCCAGGGGTGCGTCGCGGTCGACAGCCGCCGGGGCGTGCCCGTGCGTTTCCTCGCGCTGTCGGTCTCGGATGCGGCGGAGGATGTGCTCGCGGTGATCCGCGCCGGGTCGCGCGGCTATGTCACCAAGTCGATCACCGGGACCGATCTGGCGGCGGCGATCAAGCGGGTCGCGGACGGGGATGCCGTGTTCTCGCCGCGGCTGGCGGGCTTCGTGCTCGACGCCTTCGGTGTTGCGGCCGGCGAGATCGCCGAGGTCGATGAAGAGCTGGACCGGCTCTCCCAGCGCGAGCGCGAAGTGATGCGCCTGATCGCACGAGGATATCAATACAAGGAAGTCGCGCGCGAGTTGTTCATCTCGGTGAAAACCGTTGAGACGCATGTGTCTTCGGTGTTGCGCAAGTTGCAACTGTCGTCCCGGCACGAACTCACCGCCTGGGCGATGGGCCGTAAGCTCATCTAGTGCGCCACGCTCTGCCCGAATATCACATTCGCCCCGGCTACGGCTGGCTCAACGACCCCAACGGAGTGACGCGCTACGCCGATCGCTGGCACGTCTTCTTCCAACACAACGCCGCGGCACCGGTCCACGGCAATATCCAGTGGGGTCATGTCTCCAGCTCGGATCTCGCGTCGTGGACCGAGCACCCGGTCGCCTTCGGGCCGACCGCGGGCGGGCCGGACGCGGGCGGGTGCTGGTCCGGTGTTTTCGCCGGAGACCTCGGCCGGCCAGCGGTGGTCTATTCCGGCATCGCCGGCGAGACCCCGCACAGCACCGTATGCCTGCGGTGGGGCAGCCCGGATCTCCTCGCCTGGTCGGATCCGATCGTCGTGGCCGAGACCCCGTCCGAGCTCGGGGTGGTCGTCATGCGAGACCCCTATGTCTTCACCTTCGAGGGCCGGCGCTGGGCGCTGTTGGGGGCCGAGTTGGAGGGACGTGAGGCCGCTGTCCTGCGATTCTCTTGCGACGACATCCTGGCCTGGCGCTATGAGGGGATTGTCGCGCAGCACTCCGATCCGGTCCTCGACGCGATCCCGGAAGGCGAGATCTGGGAGTGCCCGCAGCTGATCGTGGACGGCGACGCGGCGGCGTTGGTCGTCTCGGTGCAGCGCGACCGGCAGCTCGAAGAAGTGATGTGGGCCGTCGGCCGGCTCGAATCGGAGTCTGGTGCACCGCATTTCCTGGCGTCGACAATCGGTGAGCTTGATCATGGGCGGAGCTTCTATGCCCCGCAGATCGTTGCCGACGATGGGGGAGCGCTGTGCTTGGGCTGGGTCCGCGAACTCGAGCGGCACCCCGCCCCGCCGCCTGTCGCCGGCTGCCTGACCCTGCCGCGCCGGCTGCGGATCGCCGGCCAGGAGGTGGTCAGCGACGTCGACCCGGGCGTGGTGGAGGTGCTGACGCGCGGTGGGGAGACGACGGCGCTGGCGACCGGACGGCATACGGTCTCGGCGGGGCGGGTGGTGGTGAGCGGGCCCGCGCTGCTCAGCGCCGAGGGTGACCCCTCCATCCAACTCGACCTGCCCGCGGGCGGGACGGTCTGGCTGGACGCCGACGTGGCCGAGGCCTTCGTCGACGGGGACGCCCCCACCACCCGGCGCGGGCTGGGGGACTGGGTGCTCGACCTACCGGACGGCTCGGCCGCGGCGTTGACCGAGGTGCGGGCCGAGCAACAGTGGCAGGCGCGCTGACCAGCCATTGGTCGGCGGGCCTGCGCGGGTCTCGGGGGCTTCTCGCCTAAGGTTGGCGCCCGTGGAGATCCTCACCAATGTCCTTGTCCTCATCCATCTGATCGGGATGGCGGCGATCGTCGGCGGCTGGATCAGCCTGCGAGTGCGCGGTGTGGAGTCCGGTCGCGGCCTCTCGGTCGTGGTGTGGGGCGCGCGCTTCCAGATCCTCACCGGGCTCGCCCTGGTCGGCATTCACGAGTCCCAGAAGGACCCGCTCAACCACGCCAAGATCGGGGTCAAGCTGGCCATCGCCCTCGCCTGCGCCGCGTGTGCGGAGATGGCCGCCGCCCGCGCCCGGCGCGGCTCCGGCGACAGCAAGCTCATCGACTACGCCGGCGTGCTCGGCATCCTCAACACCGCCGTGGCCGCCCTGTGGGAGACCAGCGCCAGTTCCTAAACCCTGCTAACAGACGTTAGGTGACGTCGAGCAGGGTAGACCCTGCTGTAGGTCACCTAACGTGTGTTAGCAGGGTTTAGGTATCGGGGGCCGGTCACGGGAGAAGCAGGAGTTTGCCCGTGCTCGCGCGGGACTCCAGCGTGTCGTATGCCGTGGCCGCTTCTGCGAGCGGCCACTCACCCCCGATCTCCAGGTGCAACGAGCCGTCGGCGAGCGCGCCGAGGATCTCCCCGCCCCGCCAGAGCAACTCCTCCCGGTCAAGGACATAGTGCGCCAGGGTCGGCCGGGTCACGAAGAGCGAGCCGCCGGCATTGAGACGCTGCAGATCGAAGGGCGGCACTTGCCCGCTCGCGCCACCGAAGAGCACGAGCATCCCGCGCGGCCGCAGGGAGGCGAGCGAGGCGTCGAAGGTGTCCTTGCCCACGCCGTCATACGCCACGTCGACGCCGCGGCCACCGGTGGCCGCGCGAACGGCGTCGGCCAGATCGTCGGTGTCCCGGTAGTTGATCAGCACATCGGCGCCGAGACCTTCGGCGATCGCCAGCTTCTCGGCAGACCCGGCGGTCGCGATCACCCGGCCACCCTTGGCGGTGATCAACTGCACGAGCAACTGGCCGACGCCCCCGGCGGCGGCGTGGACGAGCGCGATGTCGCCGGGTTGCACGGCATAGGTCGACTTGACCAGGTAGTGCGCGGTCATGCCCTGCAGCATCGCGGCCGCGGCGGTCGTCAGCGGCACTCCGTCCGGCACCGGCACGAGTTGCGCGGCGGGCTGGTTGCTCAGCCCGGCCGCACTGCCGAGCGACATCGCCCAGGCGACGCGATCGCCCGGACGCAGGTCGACCCCGTCACCGACCGCGACGACCTCGCCGGCTCCCTCCATCCCGAGCGTGAACGGCGTGGGGATGGGGTAGACGCCCTGGCGCTGATAGACATCGATGAAGTTCACGCCTGTCGCGGCGACCTTGATCTGGGCCTGTCCTGGCCCCGGCGGTGGGACGTCGACGTCGCGCACCTGCAGCACGTCGCTTCCGCCGTTCGCGGTGACGATCAGGGCCTTAGTCATCGTGCTCCTCCAAGTCGGGTCAGGGTCTCGCCGTCGGCGCGGTAGTCGATCCACTCATCCATCGGGCGGGCGCCGAGAGCGTCGTAGAACTCGATGGCGGGCGTGTTCCACCGCAACACCCACCATTCCAGACGGCGGTAGCCGCGCTCGGTGCAGACGCGGGCGAGTTCGAGGAGGAGTGCCTTGCCCAGTCCGCTGCCGCGGTGCGCCCGGTCGACATAGAGATCCTCGAGGTGGATGCCGGGCTTGCCAGTCCACGTGGAGAAGGTCAAGAACCACACGGCCATGCCGACCACCGCACCGTCCACCTCCGCGACATGGGCGTATGCCGTCGGCGCGCCCGCTCCCGGGAAGAGTGCGGTCGCGAAGTCGGCCTCGGTGGCGTCGACAGCATCGGGCTCGCGCTCGTACACCGCGAGTGCGCGCACCAGCCCCAGGATGGCCGGGACATCGGCGGCCGTCGCGGCTCGAATCGTGGGGCCGGAGCCGATCATCGGGCACTCGATTCGATCCAGTAGCGCCGCACCAGCCGACCGTCGCCCGCGGTCACGGTGCTCTCCAGCCAGCCCCCATTGGCCTCGATGACGCTCGCGGAGCCGAGATTGTCGTCATCACAGGTGACCAGCACCCGGTCCAGCCCGAGATCCGCGCACCTATCGAGCGCCTGCCGAAGGGCCTCGGTCGCATGGCCCTGGCGGCGGGCGCTGGGCCGCACGCTGTAGCCGATGTGGCCACCTTCACGAAGCAGGAAGTCGTTGAGGTCATGCCGGATCGCCAGGGAGCCGACGTACCCGCCCGCCTCGACCAGCCATAGGAAGGTGCACGGCACATACCCGGGCCGCTGGCGCCGGCCGAGGTCGTTCTGGTGAGCGACGAAGCGGGCGAATCCCTCCGCCGTCTCGAGTTCGGCCCGCGTGAACGTGCGGACGGTGCCGTCCGTGTCGACCCGCTCCCAATCGCCGTCGCCGTCGCGGTGGGCATCGCCGAACTCGTCCACGGCGTCGAGATAGGAGCGGTGCAGATCGGTCGTCGGTGCGCGCAGGTCCACCGTTGCCACGGTAGTCGTGAAGGGCGTTCGGCCGCCGGGCAGTCTGCCTAGGCTGGGGGGCGTGAGTCAGTTCACCGGGTTCGGGGCCGAGGCGCTGAGCTTCTACGAGGAGTTGGAACGCGACAACACGCGCGAGTGGTGGCTGGCGCACAAGTCGACGTATGACGCGGCCGTGCGTGCGCCCATCGCCGCGCTCGTCGCGGCTCTCGAACCCGACTTCGGTCCGGCGCACGTCTTCCGGCCCAATCTCGACGTCCGGTTCTCTGCGGACAAGGCGCCCTACAAGACCCACCAGGGCGCCTACTGCGCGACCGAGGCCAAGTCGTACTACTACGTGCACCTCGACGCGGACGGGCTACTGGTCGGGGCCGGCGGCTATCACTTTGCTCCCGACCAACTGGCCCGATTCCGCGGCGCGGTGGACAGCGATCTGGCCGGGCCCGAGTTGGAGAGCATCCTTGCCGCCTTGGAAGCCCAGGGTTTCGAGGCGGGGGGTGAGCTCCTCAAGAGCCGGCCGCGCGGCATACCGGCCGATCATCCGCGGCTGGACCTGGTACGGCACAAGAGCATCACGGTGCGCCGCGGCTTCGGCGCACCCGACTGGATGTTCACGCCCGCCGCGGTCGCGCATGTCCGAGGTGAATGGGAGGCGCTGCGCATCTTCACCGGCTGGCTCGATCAGCATGTGGGGCCGACCGAGGTCGAGGACCGGCACGCTCGGCGTTAGTTGCCGACCAGCTCGGTCTCCCAGACCGGCGGAGCGGCAGAGCGAGGCCGCGGACCGCCACGGACGGCGTTGGGAGCGGCGGCGAGCGCCCATCGTGACCGCCCTGTCGGTGGTCGGACGTAGGGTTGGTGACCGAGATGAGCACCCTTTTCGACGAGCTGCCCGAGTGGTCGGCCGATGTCACGGAGGCCGGCATCCCCGCGTGGGCGATGACGGCCGAGGGCCCTGCGCGCGCCCACCGCGGGGTGGCCGGTCGCGAGGTGGCAGGTGAGGCTCCGGGGCGGGGGGAGGCGCCGGCATACGGGCGGGTGGACGTCGAGAGCCTGCTCGCGGGCCTGAACCCTCAACAACGCGAGGCCGTCGTCCACGACGGGCCGCCGTTGTTGATCGTCGCCGGCGCCGGCTCGGGCAAGACCCGCGTGCTCGCGCATCGCATCGCCTACCTCCTTGGTCACCGGGGCGTCCAGCCCGGGCAGATCCTCGCCATCACCTTCACCAACAAGGCCGCCGCCGAGATGCGCGAGCGTGTGGCGAGCCTGGTCGGGCCGCGCGCCAAGGCCATGTGGGTGATGACCTTCCACTCGGCGTGCGTGCGGATCCTGCGCCACGAGGCGAGCAAGGTCGGCCTGAAGTCGAGCTTCTCGATCTACGACGCGGCCGACAGCCACCGCCTGATGGCCCTGGTCCTGCGCGACATGGACCTCGACCCCAAGCGCTTCAACCCGCGCTCCTTCTCCCACCAGGTCAGCAACCTCAAGAACGACCTCATCGACGAGGACACCTATGCCGCGCGGGTCGGCGAAGAGAACACGGGCACCGAGCAGGAGCGCCTGCTCGCCGAGGCCTACCGCACCTATCAGCGGCGACTGCGGCAGGCCAACGCCCTCGACTTCGACGACCTGATCATGACGACGGTCAACATCCTGCAGACCTTCCCCGATGTGGCCGAGCACTACCGGCGGCGCTTCCGGCACATCTTGGTGGACGAGTACCAGGACACCAATCACGCGCAATATGTCCTGATCCGCGAGCTCGTCGGCGGCGAAGGAGCAACCCGGCGCGACGACCCGGATGCCCCCGTCGTGCCACCCGGCGAACTCGTTGTCGTCGGTGACGCGGACCAGTCGATCTATGCCTTCCGCGGTGCGACGATCCGCAATATCGAGGAGTTCGAGGAGGACTATCCGCACGCTAAAGTCGTTCTGCTGGAACAGAACTACCGCTCGACGCAGACCATCCTGCGCGCCGCGAACGCCGTCATCCGGCGCAATCAGGGTCGGCGCGAGAAGACCCTGTGGTCCGAGGCCGGCGACGGCTCGGCGATCGTCGGCTATGTCGGGGACTCCGAGCACGACGAGGCGGCCTTCGTCGCGCGGCGCATCGACACGCTCGGCGACGAGTCCGGGGTGCAGCCGAAGGATGTCGCGGTCTTCTATCGCACCAATGCGCAGTCACGGGCCCTCGAAGAGGTCTTCATCCGCGTCGGTTTGCCCTACAAGGTCGTCGGCGGCACCCGGTTCTACGAGCGACGTGAGATCAAGGACGCGCTCGCCTATCTGCGTGTCCTGGCCAACCCGGCGGACACGATCAACCTGCGACGGATTCTCAATGTCCCCAAGCGGGGGATCGGTGACCGGGCGGAGGCGTGCGTGGCCGCGCTGGCCGAACGTGAGCGGATCCCCTTCATCGCCGCCCTCGGCCGGGCGGCGGATGCCCCCGGCATCGCCACCCGCTCGGTCGCCGCGATTGACGGGTTCACCGGGATGCTCGAGCGGCTGCGGCTGGTCCGTGACGAGGGGAACGGCGTCGCCCCGCTGCTCGAGGCCGTGCTCGACCAGAGCGGGTATGTCGCGGAGTTGCGCGCCAGCCGCGACCCCCAAGACGAGACACGCCTGGAGAACTTGCGCGAGTTGCTTTCCGTCGCAACGGAGTTCGACGAAGTCCGGATCGAGACGGGTGAGGTGATCGCGCTCGACGACTTCCTCGAGCAGGTGTCGCTGGTCGCCGACGCGGACGAGATCCCGGACACCGAGGACGGCGGCGGCGTCGTGACGCTGATGACACTGCATACGGCCAAGGGGCTGGAGTTCCCGGTCGTCTTCCTCACCGGCCTCGAGGACGGCACGTTCCCGCACCTGCGCTCGATGAACGACGAGAAGGAGATGGAGGAGGAGCGCCGCCTGGCGTATGTCGGCATCACCCGCGCCCGCGAACGCCTCCACGTCACCCGCGCGTCCGTCCGGCGCGCGTGGGGTGCACCGCAGTACCATCCCGCCTCGCGCTTCCTCGACGAGATCCCCCACGAGCTGATCGACTGGGAGCGGCTGGAGGTCGAGCCCCGGCGATCCTTCGAATCGCCCTCGCTGGCGCGCCTCGCGGCGCGCCCGGGCGTGCGCTCACCCGGCACCAAGCCGGTGTTGGCGCTCAAGGCGGGCGACCGGGTCTCGCACGACAGCTTCGGGCTGGGCACCGTGGTGCGCATCGACGGGCAGGGCGACAAAACCCAGGCGCACGTCGATTTCGGTGGGGACGCCGGCCTCAAGCGGCTCCTGCTGCGTTACGCCCCGCTGGTGAAGTTGTAGACCCCGCCGCGACGGGCGTGGGCCAGGCTGGTTGAGGCTGAGCTCAGATGGTGATCTTGTGGGCCCGAAGCCAGGGCTTCGGGTCGATCGCGGCGCCCCCGCCCGGGTGGATCTCCAGATGCAGGTGCGGGCCAGTGGAGTGCCCGGTGTTGCCCGAGGCGCCGACGATGGTTCCGGGGGCGACCTTCTGGCCGACCTTGACCGCGATCGACGACATGTGCCCGTAGTAGGACACCACGCCAGTCCAGTAGCGGATCTCGACCTTGAGGCCGTAGCCCTGGGCGGCGCCCGCCTTGACGACGGTGCCCGTCGACATCGCCCGCAGCGGTGTGCCTACGGGGGTGCCGAAGTCGAGGCCGGCGTGCAGGCGACCCCAGCGGTAGCCGAAGTTCGAGGTCAGGTTGGGGTGGGCCAGCGGGTTGATCCAGCGGTGCGCGGCGGCCTTGGCCTTCTTGGCCTTCGCGATTCGCGCGGCCACCGCTTTGCGCTCGGCCGTGGCGCGGGCGGCGCGGATTTCGCCCTGTTCGCGCGACTGGGTGTCGGCGAGCTGACGGGCGTCCTCGACCGGCGTGGCCGACGAGGAGTCGGACACCGTCGTGCGCGCGGTCAGATGGCTGGCCAGCATGGCCGCGTCGTACGAGCCGACGGCGGGAGCCGCGGCCGGCAGCGCAGCGGAGGCACCGGACCCGGTCAGCGAGACCACCAAGGCGGCGGCAGCCCCGGCGGGCACCGCGATCCGGGGGCGGATGCGGCCGTGGGGGCGCAGCGAAGCGGACGAAGTCGTGCGGCTCACAGGGGGTCCTAAAGGGGGACGAGGCTGGGGGGCCTGAACAAAGCAAGGTGCGTGGCGGTGATTGGGGGGAGCCACAGCACCGGCTCTTCTCTTGACATCAAGACTACCGTGACGCATTTGTTACACAAAATTCAACGGCACGTCCGCGGCCCCGGACGCGGTTAATGTGATATCCACTGGCGCCCATCACCTGACGTCGGTAAGTCGCTGACCTGGGCATTCAGCGCGCTGTGGGACCGGCCGCGCATGGCTCCCGGGCCTCTTGTAAGAATGACCCAACCAGGGGGCACACATCGGCGTCGTAAGGGTCATGACCGCGATCGCCGCCCCCTCGCCACGCATCTGGAAGGGGGCGTCCGTGCCGGTCATCGGGTCCGTCGTCGACGCCGACGAGTATGCGGTGCGCGAGGTCTATCAGGCCTACTACGGGCAGCTGGCCGGCTGGGCAGCGCGCCTGGTCGGCGACCGCGATCTGGCCCACGATGTCGCCACCGAGGCCTTTGTCCGCCTGCTGAACCACTGGGGCGAGGTGGCCGAGCCGCGACCCTGGCTCTACACTGCCGCAGCCAATATCATCCGCGACCACTGGCGCAAGCGGGGCCGCGAACAGATCGCCTACGGCAAGGTCGGTCACCAACTCGAGGTCGCCCAGGATCCGGATCTGGCCCGCGACCTCTCGGTTCGCTCGGCGGTCCAGCAACTGCCCGACCGCCTTCGGGTCGCGGTGATGCTGCACTACTTCGCCGACCTGCCGGTCGCGCAAGTTGCCGCCCAGATGGGCAAGTCGGAGGGCGCCATCAAACGCGACCTCTGGGATGCCCGCAAACGGCTGGCCACCATTTTGGAAGGTGCCCGATGACCGACGACCGCGATCCGATCGCCGACTTCTTCGCCCGAGAACGCGCCCAGATCACCCCGCTGCCCGGTGACGACGAGCGCTGGCAATCCATCGTGCGCCAGTCCCGTCGCGGGCGGCGCGCCCGGCGCTCGTGGCTGCCGTATGCCGCGGGCCTGGCCGCCGCAGCTACCGTCGCCGGCTTCGCCGGCTACGGCTTGCGCGACATGCTGCCGGGCAATTCCACCGTCGTCGCCGGCGCCACCAACACCCTGCCGCCCCTGGCCAGCGGTCCGAGTCCGACGTCGCCGAGCCCATCCGCAGCCGAACTCCCCACTAGTGGTTCGTCCGGGGCCCACTCCAGCGTGACGACCAGCGCGAGCACCCCCCCGACCGAGTCGACGAGCGCGTCCACCGGTGCGATCTGGCCGCTGCCGATGGTTCAGAACTTCGCGTTGCTGTCGATGTCGCAGGCCAGTGGGCGGGCCGTCTATGCCCTAGGCACCGGCCTGTGCAGCGACCATCCGTGCCGCGTCGTCGTCCGCTCACTGGACCATGGCACGACCTGGCAGCGGGTCGCCACCCTGGATGACCCCAAGACGTCCGCGACCGTGGGCGCAGTCGGTGCCGCGGGCTCCTTCACGCAGATCCGGATGGCGAACGAGCAGGTCGGCTGGGTCTTTGGTGACGGTCTGATGCAGACCACCGACGGCGGCCGGACTTTCCACGCCTATTCCCACGTGGGCGCCTCGGTGCTCGACGTAGCGACCGACGGGACACATGTCGCCATCGTGTCGAGCTCAGGTGTCTGTGACGGCGGCACGTGCGCGGGGCCCCTCCTCGCCCAAGTCGCCCCGGTGACGGCATCCGGCGCTGGGGAGACGGCCGTGGAAATGCCGGCGGGCAAGGTCGACGGGGCGAGTGTCGACTGGTTGGCCGGCCGGGCCTATGTCTCGGCGCGGACGGCCGACGACAGCGCCGCCCCGCTGGTCATCACCCCCGAAGGCAAGTCGAGCGCCCTGGACGTCGGCTGCGAGAAGCCGCCAACCCAGGTCTTCCGCGCCGCCGACGGCAGCGCCGTCTTCGCTGCGTGCCGCGGCGGGACCAAGGACGCGAACACGGCCTACGCGATCCAGCGCTCGACGGACGACGGTGTCACGTGGGCGGCTGTGCAGGGCTCGAGTCTCACCTTGCCCGCGAACGCCGAACTCGTCTCCTTCGCGGCTGCCGATGCGACGCACCTGATCGCCACAGCGGGCAGCAATGCGACCGGCTCCGGGGCATTGCTCGCCTCCTCCGACGGTGGCCGGGCTTGGGCCGCATTCACCAACCCGGCTCTGCCAGAGCACGGCTGGCGTTGGGTGGGTGCTCCGGGTGCCGGGTGGTACTACTTGCTCCCCGTCGACGGGCAGCGGTCGTTCTGGTGGGGCCGGCAGCTGGGCGCCACGTGGGCACAACAGCCGATGAACTGACGTCTCCCGACCAGCCGGCGCGCGAGGGCGTCCATACGGCGAACGTGACCAGGGCAATGGTCCGCCTGGCCCGCAGCACCTCCTGGGTCGGTCTAGGCTCGGAGCGACCCCAACCCGGTTCTGGGCTGCCCACTTCGCAGCAGCGACGCAACGAAGGACGGAAATCCGCGTGGATCTATACGAGTACCAAGCTCGCGACCTTTTCGAGAAGCACGGCGTGCCCGTGCTGGGCGGGGCGGTAGCGACCACCGCGGCCGAAGCCCGCGCAGCTGCTGAGACGATCGGCGCCCAGAGCGGCGGCGTGACCGTCGTCAAGGCCCAGGTCAAGACCGGCGGCCGCGGCAAGGCGGGCGGCGTGAAGGTCGCCAAGAACGCCGACGAGGCGCAAACGTATGCCGAGCACATCCTCGGGATGGACATCAAAGGCCACACCGTCAAGCGGGTGATGATCGCCCAGGGCGCCCAGATCGCCGAGGAGTACTACTTCTCCATCCTGCTCGACCGGGCCAATCGCACCTACCTCGCCATGTGCAGCGTCGAGGGCGGCATGGACATCGAGACCCTTGCGGTCGAGCGCCCGGAGGCCCTCGCCAAGGTCGCTGTCGACCCCAATATCGGCATCGACGCCGCCAAGGCCGCCGAGATCGTCGAGGCGGCCGGCTTCGACGCCGAGACGGGCGCCAAGGTCGCTCCGGTGCTCGAGCGCCTGTGGGAGGTCTACCGCGACGAGGACGCGACCCTGGTGGAGGTCAACCCACTGGTCAAGACCGCAGCAGGAGACATCATCGCCCTAGACGGCAAAGTCTCTATCGATGAGAACTCCGATTTCCGGCACCCGGATCACCAGGCGTTTGTCGATCACTCCAAGACCGACCCGCTGGAAGTTCTGGCCATCGAGCGCGGCCTCAACTACGTCAAGCTCGACGGTGACGTCGGCATCATCGGCAATGGCGCCGGCCTGGTGATGTCCACGCTCGATGTCGTGGCGTATGCCGGCGAGGAGTTCACCCTTCCCGACGGCGGCCACCCCGCACCGGCGAACTTCCTCGACATCGGCGGTGGAGCCAACGCCGACGTGATGGCTAACGGACTCGACGTCATCTTCGAGGACGCCCAGGTCAAAGCGGTCTTCGTCAACGTCTTCGGGGGGATCACGGCCTGCGACGCGGTCGCGGACGGGATCGTGCAGGCATACGGGATCCTCGCCGGTCACGGTAAGGAACCCAAGCCGCTGGTGGTGCGCCTCGACGGCAACAACGCCGAGCTAGGTCGGCAGATCCTCGACGACGCGGCGCTGCCGAAGCTCGAGCGTGTCGACACGATGGACGGTGCGGCTCGCCGCGTCGCCGAACTCGCGGCCACGGCCCACTGACCCCGAAGCGACAAAGGACGGCAGACGAAGCAATGGCAATCTTTCTCGACGAGTTCTCCAAGGTCATCGTCCAGGGCATGACCGGCTCGGAGGGCATGAAGCACACCACGCGGATGCTCGCCTCGGGCACCCAGATCGTCGGTGGGGTCAACCCGCGCAAGGCGGGGGAGCAGGTCGGTTTCCCCGGCGATGTGACGGTCCCCGTCTTCGGCACCGTGGCCGAGGCGATGGCGGCGACCGGGGCGAATGTGTCGGTGATCTTCGTGCCCGCGGCCTTCACCAAGGCCGCGGTCATCGAGGCGATCGACGCAGGCATACCGCTGGCGGTCGTCATCACCGAGGGCGTCGCGGTCAAGGACACCGCGGAGTTCTACAACTACAGCATCGGGCGCGGCACCCGCATCATCGGCCCGAACTGCCCCGGCTTGATCAGCCCCGGCAAATCCAACGCCGGCATCATCCCCGCCGACATCTCCGGTCCGGGACGCATCGGCCTGGTGTCCAAGTCCGGCACCTTGACCTATCAGATGATGTTCGAATTGCGCGACTTCGGCTTCTCGACCGCGGTCGGCATCGGCGGTGACCCAATCATCGGCACTACGCACATCGACTGCCTCGCGGCCTTCCAGGAGGACTCCGAGACCGATGCGATCGTGATGATCGGCGAGATCGGCGGCGACGCCGAGGAGCGGGCGGCCGCCTTCATCGCCGCCAATGTCACCAAGCCGGTCGTCGGCTATGTCGCGGGTTTCACCGCGCCCGAGGGCAAGACCATGGGCCACGCCGGCGCCATCGTCTCCGGCTCTTCGGGCACCGCGCAGGCGAAAAAGGAAGCCCTCGAGTCCGCCGGTGTCAAGGTCGGCAAGACGCCGTCGGAGACCGCCGAGTTGATGCGCGGCATCATGGCCGAGATCGCGTCACAGCAATCCGCGCCGATCTGATCGGCGTCGGAACCACCCGCCGTGGGCGGCTGGTTGTGCGCGTCGACGCACGCCCAGCCGCCCATTGCCGTCGTGGGTGGCTATTGCAGCGCTAGGACGATCAGCGCGGCGGCGATCATCGCCGGGCCGAAGGCGATCCGGTCCTTGCGCCCGACCCGGCGCAGCAGGAGCAGGGCGCCAGCCACGACGCCGGCGAGCAGGAAGGCCAGATAGATGGCCAGCCCGAGGGGAGTCCAGCCGAACCACCCGAGCAACATCCCGATCAGCCCCGCCAGGGTGACATCGCCGCGGCCCAGGCTGCGCCGGCCGGCGAGCCGGTGCAGAAGGTAGTAGACGGCCCAGGCGGCGAGCCCGCCCAGCGCTGCGCGGCCCAGCGCCGGCCAGTCACGCGCCGCCCATGAGCAGATCGTCAGCAGCACAGCCAGGACTGGGTAGCACGGCCAGGTGATGACCCGGGGCAGTCGGTGGACCTCGAGGTCGATGGCGGCGAGAAGCACCCCGATCGCTGCTGCCACGGCTGCGGTGACGAGCACGGGCCAAGCCCAATCGGCCAATCCGTAGGCGACTGCGCTGCAAGCGATTCCGGTGCCCGGGACGACCCACGCGTGCCGGTGCGCTGGTGGGTCGTCCGGATAGCGGTGGTGACCGGCGGCCAGTCGCGCCCGGAGGACGACGCCGGCGCCGAGCCCCAGCAACCCCGCGACGAGGGCAACCACGTCCGGCGTATGCACGCGTCACCCCCGCTCGCCGAGCCTCACCGAGATGGTGACGCCGACGCGAGCGTATGCCGCGCGCCCGGGTGGGCGCGCGGCATACGTGCGAAGGTGTGGATAACCGCCGAGGGCGTCAGCGATCGGCGGCGAGGCCGCGGAGCCGGATCAACTCGGCGAAGGCCTCGGCCTGATCGACCTTGTTCTGCGGACTGACGACGAGGGTGGCGAGGTGGCTGCCGTCCGTGCTCACCTGAATGGCGACGAACTGGGTGAAGGTTGTTCCGGCGCCCAGGTCAGTCGTCATCGCATAGGTCCCCTCCGCCGGTCCGGCCGTCACGTGCACCGGGTTGCCGCCGACATCCTTGGTGCAGGCCGCCAGCGCGGCGCCCAGGTCGGTTGCGGCCGTGTCGGTTGCGGCCGGGTCGGTGAAGGCCCGCAGCCGCTCGGTCGCGAAATAGCTCGCGTCCTTGCCCGCGAGCTTGACCTTCAACAGCCCGAACTCGCCCTGCCCGTTGGTGTCGGAGTCGCACGGCACGACCGCAGAGGAGCCGTCGAACTCCCCAGCGCCGGACTCGGTCTTCGCGCCGCCGGTGAAGACCGTCGAGGCAAAGTCCGAGGGGTCGATGAACAGGCTCGCCGCCGGGGTCAGGGTGTCCGGTCCGGCGATGACCGGGCCGGCGCTCGAGCTCTCGCCATACCGCTCGAGGCGGTTCTCGACCCGGTTGGTGATCCAGGCGAACTTATCAAGGGTCAGCATCGACGTGCCGTCCGTCTGCCCCCAGAACTCGACATAGGTGATCTGGCGGCCCCGGTCGGTGACGGTGAGCCAACCCGAGTTACGGTCGCTGTCGCTGAACCGCCACAGCATCGAATGCTCGGAGTAGCGATCGGAGGAGACCGAGGTGATGGCCTCCGGTTTGGGTGTCGTGCAGTTGTCGGCCTTCTCGCGCATGGCGTTGGCGGCGTCCTGAGCCTGCTTGTCGGTGGGATAGATCCACGTCACCTGGACACCGAGGGTGTCCGGCTTGCCCGGGATCACGACGTCCTGCGAGGACACGGCCGTCGCGGCGCCGGGAGTCATCAGGCAGAGCAGATCGGTCGGCAGCATGCCTTCGACCGCGGTCACGCCGTCCACGCCGAGGGTTGCTGCCCATTCGGCCCCGGTCGGCAGGATTCCCGGCTTGGCCAGCAGCGTTGCCCAGTCCGCCGTGGCGTGCCAGTCATCGGCGGACGTCGGCGTGGGGCGAGTCGTTGTGGCAGTGGTCGTCACGTGGCTGCGGGTAGCCGGCGCGGTGACATCGGGCTTGGCGGTCAGCACGCCGGACAACGCCACCGCCCCGACGACAACTGCAGCGGCAGCCAGCCCAGCGGCACCCGTAATCCAGGTGCTTCGGCGGCGCCGGCCCCCGCGGCTCTTGACCGTTTCGACGGGGGCGAGGGGCAGGTGGTCGACATCCTCGCGCAGCGAGAACAGCGCGCGGCGGACCAGATCGTCGTCCTCGGGCGTCCACATCTCGTGATCGTTCGGGTCAGGCATGGCCGGCTTCCTTCTCGCGCAAGGCCGTGGCCAACGCCGCGCGGCCGTGATGCAGGCGCGCCTTGACGGTCCCGATGGGCGCGCCGAGATCCTCGGCGATGGCCTCGATGCTCATATCGAGGAGGTAGTGCAGGGCGAGCACCTCGCGGTGCTGGGGCGAGAGTCTTTGCAGAGCATCCACGACCAAGCGCCGGTCGTCGCTGATGACGGCCGGTGGGTCCGGAACGGCGGTCAGCCGGCGCTGGGCCTCTGTGCGGTTGGTGTCCTTGCGCCACTGGCTGATGGCGAGCCGGCGCGCGACGGTGCGCACCCACGACAGCGGATCGTCTGCCTGGCTGACCGTGCTCCAGCGCTGCCAGGCGCGGGCATACGCCTCCTGGGCGCAGTCCTGGGCGAGCGTGAGATTGCCCGTCGTCGCATAGACGAGGTGCACCACGCGCGGCGAGGTCTCGCGGTAGAAGGTGTCGAAGTCGAGCGCAGCCACGCGCGTGCCCTCCCAGTGGCTGATGATCGGCCGTGACCCGGCGGTCGCGGCAATCGGAATGCTCGTCATGCCCCACCAGACGCGTGCGCCCGGTGCCGGGTTGTCCACCCTAACGCGCGACTTTTCGGGAATTCCCTGGCCGTCCGGCGTGGTCTCGGGGGAGGGGCGAACGGCATACGGGAACATGGGGAGCGATATGACCATCCTGGACTCTGCACAGCCGACCACCGACGACGACGCGCGCCCCGCGCCGGCGTGGCGTCAGCCGCTGCTCGGCGGGGCGGCGGGCGCGGGAGTCGGGCTGCTCGCGGTGTTGACGATCGTCGGCGTCGTCGGGTCGCTCGCGCCGCGAGCCACGGTGGACTGGGGCGCGATCTTTGGCACCGGGGCCACCTTGTGGCTGCTGCTGGGCGGTGCTCGCGTCGCGGCCGACGGGCTGTTGTTCGCCTTGACGCCATTGCTCGGTTTGGCCGCGTTGGTGTGGCTCGCGCGCTCGTCGGCGCGGCGGTCCCTGCCGGCAACCCCCACCCGATGGACGTATGCCGCGTGGCTGGGCGGCTATATCGCCGTCACCTTGGCCGCGGTCGCCCTCGCGCTCGCCGGGCCGGCGACCCCCGTCTGGTGGTCGTTGCCGCTGCCGGTCCTCGGCGTGCCCGCTTTGGCGCTGGCCCTGGCCGAACTCCCGACCGGGCGCTGGGAGCCGATCGTACGGCGGGTGCCACGCCTGATCCGGCGTGCCGTTCGGCCGGCGATCCGCACCGGCGCGCTGATGCTCGGCCTCGGCTGCGCCCTGGTGCTGCTCACGAGCGCGGTGCGCATCGGGCGGGTCGCGGCGCTCTACGGCGAACTCGACACCGGGGTGCTCGGCGGCTTCGCGCTCACCCTCGGGCAGGCGCTCGCCCTGCCCAACCTCGGGCTCTGGGCGGTCAGCCTGCTCGCCGGGCCGGGGTTCACGATCACCGAGGGGTCAAGCGTCACGCTCGGGCATTCGGACGGCGGATTGCTGCCGCTGATCCCGGTCCTCGGCGCGCTGCCGGGCAAGGCGTCCTTCGGCTGGTACGTCTGGGCCCTCTATCTGGTGCCCGTGCTCGCCGGCGGTTATGCCGCCCGCCGCTCGCTCGCCGAGATCCCGCGGCTAGCCAGCGGCCGGACCAAGGTGGGGTCGGTGGCGGTCACCGTCGGGCTCACCGCGGTGCTGCTCGCCGTGCTCGACGGGGTGGCCGGCGGGTCCCTCGGCGACGGCCGACTAGCGGATGTCGGCCCGTCGGCCCTGTCGCTGTGCCTGGCCCTGATGCTCGCCCTCGGCCTGGGGGCCGCGGTCGTGGTCGCCCGCGACTGGTGGCGGCTGCGCCGGTAGCCCCCGGCCCTATCCTCTGCTAGCAGACGTTAGGTGACGTCGAGCAGGGTAGACCCTGCTGGAGGTCACTTAACCTGTGCAAAGTCGAGCTGGATCTGGCCGGCGAGGGCCCGCACCACATCGACGAGTAGCGCGCGCTCCTCGACCTTGATCCGCTCGTGCAGACTCTCCTCGGTGTCGCCCGGCTCGACGCGCACCGCCCGCTGATCGATGATCGGCCCGGTGTCGACACCCGCGTCAACCCAATGACAGGTCGTCCCGGTCACCCGCACCCCGTGCGCGAGCGCATCGCGCACGCCGTGCGCCCCCGGGAAGCTGGGCAGCAGCGCCGGGTGCGTATTGATGATCCGCGACCCGTCGAGGACGGCCGGACCCAGGATTCGCATGAACCCCGCCGACACCACCAGCTCGGGCGAATAGCTCGCGATTGCCGCGGCCAATGCGGCATCCCAGGCGGCGCGATCGGCATACGTGCCGGGAGCGACGACAAAGGACGGTATGCCGGCACCCACCGCCCGCTCGACCCCGAGCGTCCCCTCCCGGTCGGCTCCGACAGCGACGATGCGGGCGGGAAAGCCCGGCTCGCCGGCCGCGTCGATGAGCGCCTGGAGCAGGGTGCCTGACCCCGACACCAGGACGACCAGCCGCAGGGGCGCGCCGGGCGCGGCGGAGAGCGGGTTCGTCACCCGGCCGAGCCTAGTGCGCCGCCCAAGGCCCGGCGTCACCTCGGCGAACGCAGGGAACGGCCCGACGCACGTAGGATTGGAGGCGACAAAGGACAACTGGCGCAGGTGGGACACCACCGGGGAGTAGGCGCCGGGTGCATCGCCCGCCTGGGTGCCCCGGCATACGGCGAAGGAACGCAGCACTCGTGAGCAGTACCGTCACCCCACCCGACCCCGGCCAGGACATCCGGCCGGTCCGCCGGGCCCTGATCTCCGTCTATGACAAGACCGGGCTGGAGGAGCTGGTCCGGGGCCTGCATGAGCAGGGCGTCGCCCTCGTCTCGACCGGCGGCTCCGCGGCCTTCATCG
Source organism: Nostocoides vanveenii (assembly GCF_039531165.1). Lineage (NCBI taxonomy): Bacteria > Bacillati > Actinomycetota > Actinomycetes > Micrococcales > Intrasporangiaceae > Nostocoides > Nostocoides vanveenii. The sequence continues at coordinate 48,612 of NZ_BAAAPN010000106.1, forward strand.
CCGCCCTCGATATTCCGGTCACCGAGGTCGCGGACCTCACCGGCTTCCCCGAGTGCCTCGAAGGACGCGTGAAGACCCTGCACCCCACGGTGCACGCGGGCATCCTCGCCGACACCCGCAAGCCCGACCACCTCGAACAACTCGCGGATCTCGGCATCAAGCCCTTCGAACTGGTCGTCGTCAATCTCTACCCCTTCGTGGCGACGGTCGCCTCCAGGGCCACGCCCGATGAGTGCGTCGAGCAGATCGACATCGGCGGGCCGTCGATGGTGCGTGCCGCGGCCAAGAACCACCCGAGCGTCGCGATCGTCACCGACCCCGCGGCATACGCGGCGGTGCTGGAGGCCGTACGGTCGGGCGGCTTCACGCTCGAGCAGCGCAAGCTGCTCGCGGCGCGGGCGTTCACGCATACGGCCGACTACGACATCGCGGTCGCGAGTTGGCTCGGCAGCGCGTATGCCGACACCTCCGCCGGCAGCGGCTTCCCGGCCTGGGCGGGAGGGTCGTGGACCAAGGCGAATGTCCTGCGCTATGGGGAGAATCCGCACCAACGGGCCGCCATCTACCGCCACGGGCGACCCGGCCTGGCCAGCGCTGAGCAGCTGCACGGCAAGGAGATGTCCTACAACAACTATGTCGACGCGGACGCGGCGGTGCGCGCGGCCCACGATCACGGGGACCAGCCGACCGTCGCGATCATCAAGCACGCGAACCCCTGCGGGATCGGCGTCGGCCCCACCGTCGACCAGGCGTATGCCGCGGCGCACGCCTGCGATCCCGTGTCGGCGTATGGCGGCGTGGTCGCCACCAATGTCGCTGTCAACCGGGCCATGGCGCTTGCGCTTAATGACACCTTCAGCGAGGTCGTCGTGGCCCCTGGCTTCGACGGCGATGCGCTGGATCTGTTGCGGGAGAAGAAGAATCGCCGGCTCATCCAGCTGCCGGAAGGAATGGCCATCGCGCGCGACCGGGTGGAATTCCGCCCGATCTCCGGTGGCCTGCTGATGCAGACCGTCGACCGCCTCGATGCCGTGGTCGAGGACGAGTCGGGGGCGATCAGCGGCGGCGATGACGCCACCACGTGGCGTCTCGTTGCCGGCGCCGCGGCCGACGAGGCGACCCTGGCGAACCTGCAGTTCGCCTGGCGTGCGGTGCGCGCCGTCAAGTCGAACGCGATCCTGCTGGCTCGTGACGGCGCCTCGGTCGGCATCGGGATGGGCCAGGTCAACCGGGTCGATTCCTGCCGACTCGCCGTTGCGCGGGCGGGCGAGGAGCGGGCTCGAGGAGCGGTCGCTGCCTCGGACGCCTTCTTCCCGTTCGCCGACGGTCTGCAGGTGCTGCTCGATGCCGGAGTCCGGGCTGTCGTGGCGCCCGGGGGTTCGGTGCGCGACGAAGAGGTGATCGCTGCCGCCACGGCGGCCGGGGTGACGATGTACTTCACCGGGACGCGCCACTTCGCCCACTGAGGCCAGGCAGTCGGAATACCGATCGGGCGGGGTGCCCGGCGTGTCGGGGCCATGTGCCGGCCTGTCGGGCCTCAAGCCCACCCGATTGGTATTCGGAGTGCCCGGGTGAGCGACCCGGGCGCTGGGTCGCGAGCCAGTCGCCGCTCCCAGCCGGGCTCAGCGCGGCCGGATGGCCGCCGGATCCACGGCGATCCAGACTGACTCGGCCTGCCCGAGCAACCGGCCATCGGCTCCGAACACCGCCGAGCCCGAAGCAAAACGCCGCCGCCGGGCCGGGCCGGGCCAGGCCATGACGACGCACTCCTCGTCCGTGTCCGGCAGGGCTCCGACCCGAGCGGTGATCGTCCCCAGCACCATCGGCCGGCCCGCGATGCCCGCCGACCAGCCGCCGGGGCAGTCCAGCGCTGCCCAGACGTTCTCGACGCTCACCTCGGTGGGGCGCCACGCCGCCGCATACTCCCCCGCGCCGCCGGGCACCCGCCCGGGCCGCAGGCCGAGCCCGTCGTCGCGGGCCGGGCCGCAGGAGTAGCACGTGGGGAAGGGGTGCTTCGCCAGACCTTCGTAGGCGGGGCCGCAGCCGAGGGCCACGGCATACGGGACCGGGGTGATCGCCGGTGGGGATAGGTCGGGAGATGCAGAAGCGGTTGCCACGCGAACGTCCTTCGCGCGCAACTCTATTCCGCCGTCAACGACGGCAACGTCCATTGGCACGTCGAGCGGCGGGGGCGCGCTCAACCGGACCGTGACGGTCGTGATCGCCGCGTCTGCGGCGCGCAAGACCCCGGCCAGGCGACCGGCGAACCACCCGCCATTCGCCGACTCGGGTGGCCCGTTGAAGTGGGCGGGGATGATCAGCTGATCGGTCATCAGCCCATCGTCGCCCATGGCCGGACGAGGCCGCTAGCCACCCACCCCGAAGGCACTCCAGCCGCCGGCGGGCGCGGCGCCGACGTCCAGCGCTTGCAGGCTCTTGAGCAGGATGGGGTCCTGGCGATCGAGCCAGCGGACCAGTTGTTTGAAGCTGACCAGGTGGGTGTCGGGGGCGGCAGCCATCGTGCGCATCGCCTGCTCGACGGCGTCCATATAGACGCCGCCGTTCCACTGCTCGAAGTGGTTGCCGATGATCAGCGGGGCGCGGTTGCCCGTCAGCGCGCGTTCGTGCCCGGCGAGCAGCGCGGCCCGGGCCTCCTTGCCCCACTTCACCCAATGGCGCGGGTCCTTGGCGGGCTGGGGGCCGGACTGATTGGCCATGTAGTTGTAGTCCATGGCGATGACCTCGAAGGTGTGGCCGGGGAAGGGCACGATGGACATCGGGATGTTCCACACCTGGGTGCCGTCGAAGAGCCGCGGCCACACCTGCCGCCCGCCGGTCGAACTGTCGTAACGCCAGCCCAGCGTGGCCGCGGTGGGGATCAGACCTTGCTGGCCGAGCAGGCACGGCGTCCGGCCGCCGATCAACTCGGTGCGATAGTCGAAGGGCAACGACGGGACGTCCGCCCAGCCGGTGGTCGAGCGCCAGTGCGTCACCATCCAAATCGCCTGGTCGATCTCCGAGCGCCAGTCGTCGGGGGACCAGTTCGCCACGCTGCCCGAGCCGCCGCAGAAGTGGCCGTTGAAGTGGGTGCCGATCTCGTTGCCTTCGAGCCAGGCCTGGCCGATGCCTTCGATCGTGCGGCGCACCGAGGCATCAGACAAGAAGGGGATGTCGGAGCGGCCGACGCCATTGCGCGGCGGCCGGTAGTCCTTGGCGTCCACCCCGCGCAGGGTGTAGAGCCCGCTGAGGAAGATCGTCATACTCGCGCCGATTTCCCTTGCGACAGCGCGGAATCGTGTCAGCAGAGCGGCATCGGTCTCGCCGCCGCCGTCCCACGAGATGACGACGAATTGCGGTGGTGCCACACCCGGGACGAGGTCAGGCAGGACGGGTTGATTCGGCTGCGGTCCGGTGTCGGAGGTCGAGCCGTCACCGATCGGCGTCGCTGTCGGCGACGCCGGCGTGGGCTTGTGAGTCGGTGTCGTGGCATGGGTGGCCGACGGCCCAAGCCCACCCCCGCATCCACCGAGCGCGGCGGTCAGCGCCGCGCCGCCGGCGAGCATCGCTCGCCGCCTGGACGTCTCCGTCGTCATATCCCCCTGCTCCCTTCCACGCCCCACTGTGCCGGGGCCGAGTGCGTATGCAGTGGAGACGCGCCGTGGTCACGGCAGGTTGGCTCCGGCCTTGGGCGCTCGGGGCGTCGAGATGGGGGGCGTGAGCCGTCAGCTGCCCGGGTCGGCGATCGCGAGGAGGGCTGCGGCATACGCCTCTTCGACATCGGGCGCCGTATGGACGTCGATGCCGTGGGCGCCGCTGACGCGCACCTCCCAGCCGTCCGGTGTGCGCAGCAGCGCGTTCAGGCGGTCGCCGATCAGCTCGCGCAACTGGTCCTCACGCGGCAGCCAGATCGACTGGTCCAGATCCACCGAGTCCAGAGCCCATTCGGTGGTGCCGTTGAAGCCGAGCACCGTCTGATCCTGGTAGTGGTGGACCTCAACGGTCAGGTCACTGATCCAGAAAACGTCCTGATGGAGTTGCTCATTGTCGATGACGAAGCGATCGCCGGGCCGGGGATCCCACATGATCCCGGCGGCCGCGAGGTGCTTGGCGCTCTCCAGACTCAGCATCGGCCCATTGTCGTCCCCGGCGCGCCTGGTCGGCGTGCCGGCGCCTCGTGCGCCGTGTGTCAGGATCGCCGTATGACGGCGCAACTTCTCGACGGCCTGGCGATCCTGGCCTCGATCAAAACCGAGCTGGCGCAGCGAGTCGCGGCACTGGCCGAGCGTGGGATGGTCCCCGGCCTGGGCACGATCCTGGTCGGCGATGACCCGGGCAGCCAGTGGTATGTCAATGCCAAGCACCGCGACTGTCACGAGATCGGCATCGCGAGCATCCGGCGTGACCTGCCCGCGGGCACGTCCTTGGCCGAGGTGCTCGCCGCCGTCGACGAGCTCAACGCCGACCCGGGGTGCACCGGTTTCCTCGTGCAACAGCCGACCGGCCTGGACGAGAACGCCATCCTTTCCCGGGTCGACCCGGGCAAGGACGTCGACGGACTTCACCCGATGAATCTCGGCTGGCTGGTTCTCGGCCAGGACGCCCCACTGCCGTGCACACCGAAAGGCTGCATCGAGCTCCTGCGCCGGTATGACGTGCCCATCGCGGGTGCCCGCGTCGCCGTCGTGGGCCGCGGGATCACCGTCGGACGTCCGCTGGGCCTGATGCTCACGCGCCGCAGCGAGAACGCGACGGTCGTGACCTGTCATACGGGCACCAAGGATTTGGCGGCCGAGCTACGCCGAGCCGACATCATCGTGGCCGCCGCCGGCGTGCCGCACATGGTGACGCCGGACATGGTCGCGCCCGGGGCCGCGGTGCTCGATGTGGGCGTGAGCCGGATCGTCGCCGAGGACGGCACGAAGGTGGTTGCCGGGGACGTGCACCCGCAGGTGCGCGAGGTGGCCGGCTGGGTCAGCCCGAATCCCGGGGGCGTCGGGCCGATGACCCGCGCCATGTTGTTGACCAATGTCGTCGAGGCGGCCGAGCACGCTCTGGCGACTCGGCGCTGACCGCGCGATTCGACTGACCAGGCGATGAGCGACGATCAGCCCTGGGGGCCCGGGCGATCCCGCCCGGTCGCGCCCGAGCCGCGGCCACCGGCGGTCGCCCGGCTCGGGGCGTGGTGGGTCGTCGCGGCGATCCTGGCCTCCGGCATCGGCTGGGCCGTGACCGACCACATGTTGCGCGCGACGGTCTCGGTCGCGGCGGCGTGCGCCCTCGGTGGTGTCCTGCGCTTGGTGCTGCAGCCGACCCGGGCGGGGGGTCTGGTCGTGCGCGGGAAGGCGGTGGACGTCACGCTCCTGTGGGTGTTCGCGGCCGTCGTCCTGCTGGCCGGCTTCGCGCTCGACCTGCGCGCCCGGGTCTGACGCCTGAGCGCGTCGGTGCGACGCGGTGCGGCCGGCCCGGTGCCGACCGCTCACCCGCCCAGAGCGCCCTCGATCCAGGTGAGCAACTGAACGCGTTGCTCGGACGTCGCGGCACGGACCGGGAAGCGCGACGTCGGACGGACACGACGGTCGTGCCACAGGCGGGCCCGAGGGCCGTCCTCGGGCCGCGCCAGGAGCCAGACGATGGTGTCCGCGCCGTCGTCGGGGGAGCGCAGTAGCGGGCCGGTCAGGCGTGCGAAGCCCGGCAGGGAGTCACTCACACCGGGCGTGTCCGACCAGCCGGGATGCATGGCGCTGACACTGATGCCGAAGTCGCCCCAACGCTCCTGGAGGTCAGGGAGCAACTCGACCTGCGCACGCTTGCTGCGGGCATACGCACGGGTCGGTCGGTAGTCCTCGGCCCGGTACTCCGGATCGTCCGCCCGCAACTGCTGCAGGTACATCCCGCCGGAGGTGACGAACACCACGCGGGCGTCGTGCAAGACCGGAGCAAGGGCATCGGTCATCGCGATCGGCCCGAGCACGTGCAGCGCCATGGTCAGTTCGTGGCCCTGAGGCGATTGCTCGTATGCCGCGGGCATGGCGCCTGCATTGTGCACCAATCCCGCGAGTTGCGCACCGCCGGAACGGAATTCACGTGTGAAGGCAGCGACAGAGGTCAGGTCGCCGATATCGCAGTGCCAGACGCTCGAGGGGCCGGGGAGCGCGCCGGCGACGGCCTGGCCTTTGGCGACATCGCGCACGATCAGGTGGACGTGGGCGCCGAGGGCGGACACGCCGTGTGCGGTTGCGGCGCCGAGCCCGGAGGACGCGCCGGTGATCGCGATGTGCCGGCCCTCGAGAGCGCCCGGGGTGGGGTCGTCGGGGTAGCCGGGGAGGCGTTCGCGCAGCGCGGAGCCGATGCGGGTGAAACCGGGCGCGACGAGGAGATCGAGCGCGTGATCGGACGCATCGCCGAAGATGCGCGCGGCAAATCCGTCGTTCGCACGGGAAGTCTTCCCTGGCGACCGGGTGGGTTCCGCCATCGGGCGGGAGAGCTGAGAGGAGTGGGACGCTCGGGCATCGAGGGCGGCGGCCAGGGTGGCGGCGGTGTCATCGGCGAGCCGGTCGAGCAGGAGCCGCACGATCGGGGCGGCCAGGCGGGCGGCGAGGCCGAACTCGAACTCGGCGTGGTAGTCCACCTGAGTGCCGCCCGCTCCGTCGGGCCGGATGGTGATCGTGTCGTGGGCGGTGGTCGGTCCGGCCCGGCCGGTCAACCGGATGCGCTCGGGGCTCGCCTCGTCCAGAACGTAGTCGAGTTCGACCTCGCGACCGGCGAAGCGCGAGACATTGCGATAGTGGCTGCCCGGGCCGCCATCGCCCGAGACGAGATCGCACGAGACCGTCCCGGAGTCCCACTCGGCCGCATTGCGGAAGTCGGCGAGATACTCCGCGACGATGTCGGGGGCAGTGGACGTATGGACAGTGCGTTCGACAACCTCGGTCATTTGATCCTTCTCCTTCGGGTCTTCTGCGTCGAGAGGCCGGTTCGGCCCCATCGAGAGGCCGGTTCCGCCCCGTCGAGAGGACGATTGAGCCCCGTCTGGGTCCCACGCTCTGCGGTGGCCGGGCCCGTTAAGGTTCGACCAGGTCCGTCCCCGTTACGCGGGCGTGGTCGTTGCACGGGTGATCCGGAGGGCCACGCGGGGTCGCGGAGCGTGCCGGTGACGCACCCAGCTGCTCAGCCACTCGACGCGCAGCGCGACCCGCCACTGCCACCCGTACTTGCCAGCCAGTGCCTGCTCGATGAGGTGCCGGTCCACCTCCTCGGTGGCACCGGCCAGGACCGGCGCGCCCGGCTTGGGCTCGCCGCTGCGGGTGCAGGCTTGCAGCGTGACCCGCGGCGTATGCCGCAGCCGCTTGAGCTTTCCGGCGCCGGCCGGCGTCGAGACGATCACCGCCTCACCGTCGAGAGCGAACCACATCGCCGTGGGCACACCGGCCCCGTTGCGGCGGAAGGTGGTCAGGCTGACGAACTCCTCATCGCGCAGGCTTTCGAACGGTCCGGTCATCGGGTGCTCCCAGCGTTGCGGCGCCACACCGAGGCGGTGAGCGCGGTGGCGAAAGTGGTCCAGGCGGCATACGTCCCCAGGAGGGCGCCGCGGCGCGTTCCGGTGCCCGACGCGCGCCGCGCCAGGTCGGCGCTGGAGGCGGCGAGTGCGGCGGCGCCGGCTGTCGCGACCGGCAGATTGCGCACCCGGAAGAAGAGCACGCTCCACAGCGCGTTGAGCGTCAGATTGACCCCCAGCGCCCGCCCGTATGCCGTGGCCTCCACTGCGCGTCCCTCCCGGTCCAGCTGGGTCAGATGCTGCGCGGAGACCGCCGCGATGGTCGCGTAGAGCGGGGTCCAGACGAGCCCGAAGGTCTGGGGTGGCGGCTGCCACGGCGGCTTGTCCAGAGCGCGATACCACCGCGAGTTTGGTTGCGTCGCAAGCGAACCCACCACCACACACGCGGCGACTGCGCCCGCACTCATGGCGAGCCGGCGCCGCCCGGTGTCGGGCGGTGTCGCTCCCAGAGCGCTGCGGATCGCCTCGCGCACCCCGATTCGCGCGGGCGCGTCGAGGTGGGCGTCGAAGTCCTCCTCGCGCCGCACGACAGGATGCACCAGGCTGCCCACGAGCGGCTTCGCCAGGCCCGCTGGCACCGGGGTGACCGCGCCGACCCAGTGACTGGCCAGCCAGGGCGTCAAGACCGGGACGCTGACGATGCGGCGCGGGCGCAAGCCGGCCACGGCGGCATACGTCTCGATGAGGTCGCGATAGCTGAGCACGTCCGGGCCGCCGATGTCGAAGGCTCGGTTGACTTCGGACGGTAGCTCGGCCGCGGCGACCAGGCACGCGACGGCGTCATCGACGGCGATCGGCTGCACGGGGGTGTCGATCCACGAGGGTGTCACCATCACCGGCAGTCGCTCGGTCAGGTGGCGCAGCATCGCAAAGGAGGCCGAGCCGGCCCCCAGGACCACGGCGGCCTGCAGACATGCGGCGGGCACCGGCCCGTCGAGCAGGATCTGGCCGGTCTCGGCGCGGGAGGCGAGATGCGGCGAGAGTTCGCCGTCCTTGGGATGGATGCCACCCAGATAGACGATTCGGCGCACCCCCGCCTCACCGGCCAGCCGGGCGAACGAGCGAGCCAGCTCGCGGTCGCGGGCCGCGAAATCACCGCCGTCCATCGAGTGGATGAGGTAGTAGGCGACCTGCACCCCATGGAGGGCGCGCCGGAGAGCGTCGTCGTCCGAGGCGTCACCGACGACGACGTCGACCCGCTGCGCCCAATCCCGGTCGGCGATGCCGTCGGGGGAGCGGGTGAGCACGCGGACCGGTCGACGCTCGAGCAGGACGGGCACGAGGGCGCCGCCGATATAGCCCGATGCGCCGGTGACGAGGGCCAGGCCGTCCGGATCGGATTGCGGCAGCGGTGTGTTCATCGCAAGACCTCCAGGACTGCGGGTAACAGGACGAGCATCGAGCTCGACCACAGGACATGGGTGAGAATCGGTCCCAGTACCCCGCCGGTGACGCGGCGTTGCAGGCCGGTGAGCAGGCCGAGAAGGGCTGCGGCGAGGACGAGCATGGGATTGCCGGTGCCCGCAGTCGTTGCCGCATACACCAGCGTCGTCACGGCGACGGCGTGCCGTCGCCCGGCGGCCGCGAAGAGCGCGCCCCGGAAGTAGAGCTCCTCGGCGATGCCGTTGAGGACCACGACGGCCAGGATGACGGGCAGCGAGGCATAGCGCGCGTGATCCAGGACGGCGTCCACGGCGGCGAGCAGCGGCGGGATGCGCGCGACGATGACGGCTCCGGCGAGGAAAACCCCCACGAGCAGGCCGCCGAGGGCCAGCGACTGCACCCACGGCCGGGCATCGCTTCGTCCGGAGCGCGTGTGCGCCCGCCCCAGATGCAGGGGGCCGGACAGCAACGCGCCGATGCTCCAGACGGCCGCGAGCGCGAAGGTCGCCGGATAGAACGCCGAGTCGCCCGGCGGGATGCGCAGGGCGAGCGCGAGGATGACGGCGCCGAGCACAAGGGTCACCAGCGCGACCACCCGGCGCCGCCGGAACGCGGCGTCACTTTGACCGTGGTCGCGCGGCACCGGTGCCACCAGCGCGGCCGTCAGAAAGGCCCGCAGCTCGGACGCGATGCCAAGGCCCCGGGTCACGATGCCGTCTCCCCGGCCGGACGCCGTGCGGCCGCATACCGCGCCAACGCGTCCGCCCGCTCTGCGGCGTGGTCGACGATCGGCGGCGGATAGCCCCCGGCATAGCCATTGGCCGCTGTGCCCGGCTCGTGCGCGCTGGCCCCCGGGAGATGCGCCAGCTCCGGGACATAGCGACGCACATACGCGCCTTCGGGGTCGAATTTCAGGCCCTGGGCGACCGGGTTGAAGATGCGGAAATAGGGGGCGGCGTCGGTGCCCGTCCCGGCAACCCACTGCCAACCGTGAGAGTTCGACGCGACATCACCGTCGGTCAGATGATCCAGGAAATGGCGCGCCCCGTGCGGCCACCAGATGTGCAGATCCTTGACCAGGAAACTCGCCGCCACCATGCGGACGCGATTGTGCATCCACCCCTCGGTGAGCAACTGGCGCATCCCTGCGTCGACGAATGGGAAGCCCGTGCGTCCTTGCTGCCAGGCCGAGAAGCGCTCGGCGGCAAGGGAATCGTTCGTTGGATCGGCATAAGGCATGGCGGCGAGAGCCGGGCGGAGGTCGTGCCACGCCGATCGCGGATTGTGCCACAGCACGTCGGCATAGAACTCGCGCCAGGCCAGCTCGGTGATGAAGCGTTCGCCGCCCGGGGATCCGGTCAGTCCGTTCTCCGCGAGGTCGTGCAACAGGGTGCGCGGATGGATCGTGCCCAGCTTCAGCGCCGTCGACAGGCGTGACGTGCCGCCCTGATCGGGCCGGTCGCGCAGCCGGGCATACGACGCCAAGTCGTCGCCCAGGAAGTGCGCCCACGCCTGCCGCGCCGCGTCCTCGGTCACCGGCGTGCTGCCCGGCAGTGGGCCCGGCGCGGGCAGGGGATCGTTGCCGAGGCCGTCGACGACATCCAAGCGGGCGGGCGCCGGCGCCGGACCGGGCGCCCCATGCTCGCGCCAGGCCCTGGCGAATGGTGTGAACACCGCGAACGGTGTCCCACCGCGCGTGCGCACGAGCCCGGGGCCAACGGCATACGGCGATCCCGTTGCCCGCCAGGCGATTCCGCGATCCGACAGCAGCGATGCCACGCGGCGATCGCGACGCGCGCCGTAGGGCGTTGTCTCGACCGAGACATGCACGGCCGCGGCACGCACCTCGGCGCAGATTTCGGGCACGACGACGGCGGGGTCGCCAGAGCGCACGACCAACCGCCCGCCGAGGGCGGCGTCCAGGGCGGCGACGGCAGTCAGGAAGGCCGCGTCACGCGGCCGCGCGCGGGCGCCGAGCAGGCCCGGGTCAAGGATCACCAATGGCACCACCGGACCCGTCTGGCTCGCCGTGAGGAGGGCGGGGTTGTCCTCGATGCGCAGATCGCGCCGGAACCACATGACCGCTGTCATCGCCCCTCCTTGCCTCTCGTCGCGCCGCTCGTCTGATGTGGTCAACCTTATACAAACATTGGACAATCATGTGTCAGGATGGGTAGGGAAAGGAGTTCACATGCCGCCTTCTTCTCGACCCACCGCGGTCGTCGTCGGTGCCGGAATCGCCGGTTTGACCGCCGCCTATGCGCTCTCGCATACCCACCATGTGGTCCTGCTCGAAGCGGACACGCGGCTCGGCGGCCACGCCCATACGCACCGGATCGCCACGGCCGCAGGCGAACTCGCGATCGACAGTGGCTTCATCGTGCACAACCAGCGCACCTACCCCACCTTCGTGCGTCTGCTGCGTGAGCTCGGGGTCGCGACCATCGCGACCGAGATGAGCATGTCGGTCACCTGCCGCGAGTGCGGCCTGACGTATGCCGGCGGCCGCGGCCCCGGCGGCATCCTCGCCGCCCCTCGCCGACTCGCCGATCCGCGCTTCGTGCGCCTGCTGGCCGAGGTGCCGCGCTTTCATCGCCTGGCCCGTCGCATCCTGCGCGGTGAGGCCGGCGACCCGACGTGGGGCGAGGTCCTGGCCACGGGCGGGTTCACGCCCTATTTCGCCGATCACTTCGCGATCCCACTGGTGGCGTGCGTCTGGAGCGCCGACGGCGCGGATGCGGCCAACTATCCCGCCCGGCACCTGTTCCGCTTCCTCGACAACCACGGGATGCTCTCGGTCACCGGATCGCCGCGCTGGCACACCATCGCCGGGGGGTCCGCGCGGTATGTCGAGGCGCTCGCGCAGCGGCTGCCCGATGTGCGCACCGGCGCGCCGGTCGCCGCCATCGAGCGCCACGACGATGCCGTGGAGGTCCGGCTGGCACGTAGCGAGGTGCTGCGCGCCGACCGGGTCGTCCTGGCCACCCACGCCGACGACGCGGCGGCGCTGCTGGCCGACGCCACCACCGCCGAGAAGGCTGCGCTCACGGCAATTCCCTACTCGCGCAACGAGATCGTCCTCCATAACGATGCTCGCCTGCTGCCCACCGTGGAGCGGGCGCGGGCGAGTTGGAACTACTCCCGGTCCGCCTGCACCGGTAGCGAGCCGGCCGTGCGCGTCGACTACTGGATGAATCGCCTGCACCGGCTCGATGCCGACCGGGACTATGTCGTCAGCCTCAACGGCGGCGGCGGTATCGACCCGGCATCGGTCCTGGCTCGCGCGAGCTATCGCCACCCCGTTTTCACCCGGGAGTCGGTTGCCGCGGCCGCGACCTTGAGCACGGCCGGCGGTCCGCGCCTCGCGTTCGCCGGCGCGCACCTGGGTTGGGGCTTCCACGAGGATGGTGCCCGCTCGGGCCGCGTCGCGGCCGAACGCCTCGGCGGCCGGTGGTGACCAGCTCCGGCGGCGGTGTCGAGCCGGGACGTCCCGAGGTCCCCGCGATCGTGCACGGACGAGTTCGGCACGACCGGCGGACGCCGCACACCCACCGGATACGGGCCCGCACCTATATGTGGCTCGTCGACATAGACGACCCGCCGGATCATGGCGCGCTCGGCCGCATCCGGCCGCGCGACCACTTCGGGGCGGACTGCACCTCGCTGCGCGACGGCGTCGAGCGCTTTGTGACCGCCCAGGGCGAATCGATCCGGCCCGAGGACCGCGTCCTCACCTTGACCAACCCGCGCGCATTCGGACACGTCTTCAACCCGCTGACGACGTACTACTGCCTCGGCCCGGACGAGCGATTGAGGTGGCTCATCCTCGAGATCCACAACACCTACGGAGAGCGGCACGCGCATCTTCTCGATCTCGACGCTCGCGGCCGCGGCCAGGTCGCCAAGGAGTTCTACGTCTCGCCCTTCATCTCTGTCGATGGGATGTACGACGTTGCCGTCACCCTGACGCAGGAACGGGTGAGTGTGGCGATCACCTTGCGGCAGAACGGCATACTCATCATCGGGACGAGCTTCAGCGGGACGGCCACACCATTGACCCGCCGGGCCGCGCTCCGGGCGGCCGTCGTCACGCCCTTCGTCACCCACCAGGTCAGCGCCCGCATCCGCGCCCACGGCATCCGCCTGTGGACCGCCTTGCCCATCGTCCCCCGTCCGCCCCATCAGCCTCCGGAAGGCCTGCGATGACCACCGATACCCGCAAGCTCCGCGTCGAGACACCGCCTGCCGCGTCGCGCTCGTATGCCGATCCCGTCCACGCCCCCCTGCGCGGCGCCGTGGCGCGGGCCCTCGCGCGCCGCATGGCCCGCCTCGTCGACGTGCGCATCGTCCTGCCCGACGGCACCTCCATCACCCCACCCCTTCCGGGTCTCGTCCAAGGCCCTGACCGCCACGCCCCGGAACGTCAGGCAGGAGCGCCGGACGACCTTCCCACCATGGGCATCTACTCCTGGGCGTTCTTCGATCGCGTCGGCCTCGACGCCAAGATCGGCATCGGGGAGGGCTTCATGGCGAGGGAGTGGAGCCCGGCGCCGGGCACCGACCTCGCCGACCTGCTCACCCCCTTCGCCGCCCGGCTCGGGGAGCTCGTCCCCCCGGCCTTGGCCCGCTTCCGCCGCCTGGCCGAGCCGCGCCACCCACGCCACCACCGGGGCGACCGGGACGGCGCCGCAACGAATATCGCCCACCACTACGACCTTTCCAATGCCGTCTTCGCCACCTTCCTCGACCCGACGATGAGCTATTCGGCGGCCCGATTCGCGCAAGAGGACCCGCCGGGGTTCGCAGGATTGGAGCCAGCACAGCGGCGCAAGATCGACTCGGTCCTCGATGATGCCGGTGTCGGCCCCGGCACCCGCCTGCTCGAGATCGGCTCGGGCTGGGGGCAACTCGCGATCCAGGCAGCGCAGCGAGGCGCGCACGTCCATACGATCACGCTCTCGGAGCAACAGCGCGAACTGGCAACCGAGCGGATCGCCGCCGCCGGCCTGACCGACCAGGTCCGGGTCGAACTGCTCGACTACCGCGATATCGAGGAGACCTATGACGCCGTCGTCAGCGTCGAGATGATCGAAGCCGTCGGCTACGACTATTGGCCCGACTACTTCGCCACATTGGCGCGGGCGGTTGCCCCCGGCGGTGCCATTGCGCTGCAGGCGATCACCATGCCGCACGGACGGATGCTGGCGTCCAGGCACGCGTTCGGCTGGATCCAGAAGTACATCTTCCCCGGCGGGCTGATCCCCTCGGTCGAAGCGATCGAGCGAAACGCTGCCGCGGCCGGCCTGCAGGTCACCTCCTCGCGGTCGCTGCGCGCGGACTATGCCCGCACCCTGCGCCTGTGGCGGGAGCGCTTCGTCGCCGAGCGCGAGCACGTCCTCGATCTCGGCTTCGACCTCGACTTCCTGCGCGTCTGGGAGTTCTACCTCGCCTACTCCGAAGCCGGCTTCCGCTCCGGCCACCTCGACGTGCGTCAACTGCGCCTTGTCCGTCGGACGTCGTAGTCTGCGGCCACCGTGTTCACCATCAAGCAGGCCGCCCAACTGACCGGTATTCCGCCGGCAACCTTGCGCGCCTGGGAACGCCGGTATGCCGTGCTCCGCCCCCCGCGGTCGGCCGGCGGCTATCGCCTCTACGACGATGCGGCCATCCGGGAGCTCGACGTGATGGCGGCCCTGGTCGGGTTGGGCCATTCTCCGCAGCAGGCGGCCGCGGAGGTCGGCGCCCGCCGCGCCCGTGGCGCCGCGCCGCGCGAAGCCGGGGCGCCCAAGGGGGGCACCCCATCCGCCGGCGGCCGACGGGCTGCGGCCCCGGCGCTGCCGCCCATCGACGCTGCACTCGTGGCCGTTCGTGCCCAGGACGCGCGCGCTCTCGCCCGGCATGCGGAGATCGCGTTCGCGGCCGCTCCCATGCCCGAGGTGCTGGACGGCTGGCTCTTCCCCCTGCTCGCCGCTATCAGTGATGCCTGGGCGGCCGGCGAATTGTCGGTCGCCACCGAGCACGCGGCCTCCCACGTCCTGATGCGTGTCCTCGCCGACCGGTTGGATGCCGCGTTGCCGGCAAGCGCCGAGTCTGCGGTCCTCGTGGGGCTGCCGGGCGGCGCTCGCCACGAGCTGGGCGCGCTGGCCTTTGCCGTCGTGGCTGCGCAGCAAGGGATTCCGGTGGCCTACCTCGGCGCCGACCTGCCTGCGCCGGAGTGGGCGGCAGCCGTAGCGGCCACCGGCGCTGCGGCGGCGGTGGTCGCGGTCCCGACCCGCGCCGACATACGGGCCGGTCGCGAGGTGGTCGCGACGCTGGCCGAGGTCCCGGGCCTGGTTATCGGGGTCGGTGGGAGCGCCCAGGCCAGCCTGCGTCCCCCGGCCATCGCCCTCGGCCACGACATCCAGGCCGGTGTCGACACCCTGTCTCACTTGCTCCGCACGCCCGCGCACCCGGGCAACGGCAACGCCCCGGCGAGCGCCCGCAGCGCGGGCCCACCGAGGCGTTGACGACCAAGCGGACGAGCAGGAGGCCTCAGATCAGGCCGAGCGCCTTGACCTGGTCGCGCTCGGCGGCCAAGCGCGCCACCGAGGCCGCGATCCGCTCCTTGGAGAAGTCGTTGAGGTCCAGGCCCTCGACGATCGAGTAGGTGCCGTCACTGACCGTGCACGGGAAGGAGGAGACCAGGCCCTCCTCGACGCCGTAGGAGCCGTCCGAGGGCACCGACATCGACACGACCTCGCCATTGGTGCCGAGCAGCCAGTCGCGCATATGGTCGATGGTCGCGTTGGCCGCCGACGCGGCCGACGACAGGCCGCGGGCCTTGATGATCGCGCCACCGCGGGTCGCGACGGTCGGAATATAGGTCTCGGTGATCCACGCCTCGTCGACCAGGTCCGCGGCGACCGAGCCGTCGACGCTGGTGTGGAAGAGGTCCGGATACATCGAGTCGTCGTGGTTGCCCCAGATGGCCAGGCCCTTGACCGAGGTCACCGGGACCTCGAGCTTCTTGGCGAGCATCGACTTGGCGCGGTTGTGATCGAGCCGGGTCAGCGCGTTGAAGGACTCCTTGGGCAGATCCGGCGCATTGTTCATCGCGATCAGGGCATTGGTGTTGGCCGGGTTGCCGGTGACGAGAATCTTCACGCCCTCGGCGGCCACCTTGTTCAGCGCGGCGCCCTGACCGGTGAAGATCTTGCCGTTCGCGGCGAGCAGGTCGGCGCGGTCCATGCCCTCCTTGCGCGGCATCGCGCCCACGAGCATGGCGGCATTGACGCCGTCGAAGACCTTCTCCGGGTCATCGCCGATCTCGACGCCGGCCAGCGTGGGGAAGGCGCAGTCGTCGAGTTCCATGACGACACCCTCCAACGCCTTCAGTGCGGGCGTGACTTCCAGCAGGCGCAACTCGATGGGGGTGTCGGGCCCGAGCAGCGAACCACTCGCGAGACGGAAGAGCAGGCTGTAGCCGATCTGGCCGGCGGCGCCGGTGACGGCGACCTTGACGGGAGTGCTCACTATCGATCCTTCCGGTGGGACGAGGATGTATGCCGCGTGCTCCCGGGCGTGGCGACCCGGCGCGGTTGGATACGTCCGACGCTAGCAGTGGGGCCTACCGTTGGCGGATGCCGCCCGCCTCCCGGAAGCCGGACCCGCGAGTGACCTCGGCCACGCGGTCCGTGCGACCGCTCGCGATCACCGCGGCCGTGGCCACCGTCTCGACGATCGCGCTCGTGCTCGCCGTTCAACGCGGCTGGCTTGGCCCTGACGTGGGCCGCGGGAGTGGCTTTTGCGAATGGTCCTTCCGCGCCTTGGTCGATCCAGCCAGTCGAGTCGTGCGCCAGCCCGCCAACACCTTCTCCAACCTTGGTTTCGTCCTTGCCGGCCTGGCCATCGCCTGGCGCGCCGGCCGCCGCGAGCGGCTGGGTCCGACTCTCGCTGCCCGCCCCGGGCTGGTGATCGCCCTCGCCGTCGTCGTCACGCTGCTCGGGCCGGCCAGCGCCGCCATGCACGCGACCCAGAGCGATCTTGGCGGGCAACTGGACATGCTCTCGATGTACCTCATCGCCGCGCTCGTCCTGGCGTATGCCGTCACCCGCCTCCGCCACGGCGGCACCGGGACGTTCGTCGTGACTTTTGCCGTGGCCGTCGCGCTGTCCGAGATCGCCGACCGGACGGGCGGACCGATCCCGGTGCTCATGCATACCGGCAATCTCGCCTTCGCGTCGGTGCTGCTCGTCGCGGTGGGAATCGAGATCGTCCTCGCGCGCCGCGGGGAGGGCGTCGGCCTGCGCTGGGGTGCGGCGTCCTTGGCCGCCTTCGGGCTGGCCTTCGGGATCTGGAATCTCGGGAAGTCCGCTCAGCCCTGGTGCGATCCCGACTCGCTGCTGCAGCCCCATGCCGCGTGGCATGTGCTGTGCGCGCTGGCCGCCTATGCGCTCTTCCGCGGCTACGCGGGGGAGACGGACCGCCCACAATAACCGTATGCCGATCCCCGACTTCGTCCGTGACCTGCGCGATCGCGTGGGCCACGACCTCCTCCCGCTCGTGGGCGTCACCGGCGTGGTCCGGAATGCCGCCGGCGAGATCCTGCTCGCACGCCGGACCGACACTGGGGAATGGGCCCCCCCAGCGGAATCGTCGAGCCCTTCGAGCCGCCGGCCCGCGCCATGCTGCGCGAGATCCGTGAGGAAACCGGCGTCACCGTCAGTGTCGATGCGCTGGTCGCCCTCGACACCAGCGACCTGATCACCTACCCCAATGGGGATCGTGCCGTCTCTACGCAGTTGATCTTTTCCTGCACCTATCTGAGTGGCTCGGCGGGCGTGAGCGATGACGAGAACGATGCGATCGGCTGGTTCGCCGCAGCGGCGTTACCGCCGTTGAGCGCGGCGTGGCGACGGCGAATCGATTATGCGTTCACCCCCTCGGGTCGGACGTGGTTCGGTCGTTAGCTACATGTGTTAGGCGCGCCAACGTCGCGAGGTCTGCGGGATCAGACCCAGTCCACGGCGGAGACGGCGCGCCCGGCCGTGGGCGCGTGATCGTCGCCCAGCCGCAGCCCACTCCTGCGGAGTGTGTGCTTTGTCCATCGAGATGTCCCAAAATGCCCGGAGCACAATTCGTGGGCGCTCGTGCCACGGTCTGCTCGCGAGCCGATGGAGCCATACCATCCCGGCTTGACCGCCGTATTTGCGGCCTCGATTCCAGTGTGCGAGCTCGGCTGGATATCGCGCGTCCACCGCCCCGCACGGAATTTCACCTGCGGCCAGTGAGGCCCGAAGAGGCTCCAGGGCGCCAAGCCGGCGGGCTGCCTCGGCCAGTCTGCCCCTCTCCGTGGGGAGCAAGGCTGCCCAGGTAGGGAGTGAACGACAATCGCGCTTCGGATTCGCGGTCGTGAGGGACATCGCGAAGCGCGTGGAGAGCAAGGATGATGGCATGGTCCACGCGGTCGGGACAGGGCACGGACTGGTGGGCAAGATTGACTGCGTCGTGTCGGCTCCAGCCTTCATCGACAACGTGCCGGGGCGCCCCCAGGAGGCCCGGAAAATTGACGTGCACCGACCGTGCAAGGCCAGCCGGGAATGACGACGGCGACTGCATGAAGGCCCAAGCCCTGGGAGTCCGATCCCGGACCGAAGAAGCGCTTCCAACCTAGTCCGTCCAAGAGGCTGGTGGCTTCCCTAGCGCGTCGGGGACCGCAGCGAACGTCGACATCCGTCGAGACGCGGGTCGTCTCGCGCAATCCTTGCGCGACAGCCGCCGGGCCCTTGATGAAAAGCCCTCGGGTTTCGGCAGAGGTCAACACCCGGTGGACGAGTGCGTGAGCGAGCTCGATGGTCGGCCCTTGTGGCCAGGGGGTGGTCATTCTGGCCCGCCTTGGCGAACTCCGGTGCTGGACGGATGAGATCCCGCCGCAGCAGTTCCGCCATGAAATCTTCCATGTCGCTGATGACTTCCGGGGTTGCGTCGCCGCCGAGCTCTTCCAGTAGCTGACCAAAAGTCATACCGCACGCGAGCCCCTCCCAGATGGCTGCGGCCGAGGACGGCAGTCGCCACGGCAGATCCGTATGGGGAGCGCGCAGCGCGAGCACATGGATCTCGCCGTCATCGGCCCAGGCGACGTCGGGGCTGATCTGCCAAGGCCCATTCATCGCGCGCACCCGGACATCCTCGCTCATGGGGGGATCTGCCAGGTCAAGGAGCCCGAACGCCGGAGCGGCCGGTCCCCGAGGCGAACTCGGGTGACCGGCCGGCATACGACAGGCGGGATCAGGCAGCCGCGTGCTCGTGCTCCTTGACCTCACCCATGATCGCGGGCTCGTCGGCACCGGCGATCATCTTGTAGGTCGCACCGGCGATCAGCGCGCCGACGATCGGGGCCACCCAGAAGAGCCAGAGCTGCCCGGGCGCACCGTCGCCGTTGAAGAAGGCGACACCAGTCGAACGGGCCGGGTTGACCGAGGTGTTCGAGATCGGGATCGACACCAGGTGGATCAGGGTCAGGCACAGGCCGATGGCCAGCGGGCCGAAGCCGGCCGGTGCGCGACCATCGGTGGAGCCGAGGATGACGTAGACGAAGATCGCCGTGAGAATCGCTTCCGCGAGGAAGACGGCACCCAAGGCGTAGCCGCCGGGGGAGTGCGCGCCATAGCCGTTGGCGGCCATGTGGCCGATCCGGTCGAATCCGTCCTTACCGGAGGCGATGGTCAGCAGTGCCGCACCGGCGACCAGGCCGGCAACGACCTGCGTGCCGATGTAGGCGGGGACGTCCTTCCAGGCGAAGCGCTTGGCCATGGCGACGCCGAGGGTGACGGCGGGGTTGAAATGGCCGCCCGAGACGTGCCCGACGGCATACGCCATCGTCAGAACGGTCAGGCCGAAGGCCAGCGCGACACCGGCGAAGCCGATGCCCAACTGGACCGGGGTGGCGTCGGTGCTCAGGAAGTGGGCAGCGAAGATCGCGCTGCCACAGCCGGCGAAGACGAGCCAGAAGGTGCCGAGGAACTCGGCGCCCAGCCGCGCAGGCAGCTTGGGGGTGAGCATGCAAAACTCCTTGATTTCATGGGTACGTGCGGGCCACTGTGCCCGCGAACGGCCGTATGCCGTAGCTTGGGACTCCGCACCGGCTCGCTGCCCGGGGAGTGCTCCTCAAGTCTACGGGACGGTTCGCAGCGCAGCGGGTGCCCACTGTTGCCCGGGCGTGTCCGCTGCCCACAATGCGTTTGTAGATCGTTAGAAAAAGGCAAGTGTTTCGGTTGCCGTCACCTGTTGTCCCCCAATAGTGTCAGACGGTCCTGGTACCGCGATGAAGGGGTATGCAGATGGTCCAGCAGCTGGTAGCTGCCGACACGCTGATCGATGCCAGCGCTGTCGACTACGTGATTCTCGCGATTTATTTCGTGTTCGTGCTCGGCATCGGTTTCATGGTCAAGCGGAATGTTTCCGATTCCGCGGACTTCTTCCTCTCCGGCCGTTCACTCCCCGCGTGGGTGACAGGTCTGGCGTTCATCTCGGCCAACCTCGGTGCCGTCGAGATCATGGGCATGTCGGCCACCGGCGCCCAGATCGGCCTGCCGACGACCCACTACTTCTGGATCGGCGCCATCCCCGCCATGCTCTTCCTCGGCGTGGTGATGATGCCCTTCTACTACGGGTCCAAGGTCCGCTCGGTGCCCGAGTTCATGCTGCGCCGCTTCGGCAAAGAAGCCCACCTGGTCAATGCGATCTCCTTCGCGGTCGCGCAGCTGCTGATCGCCGGCGTCAATCTCTACCTGCTCGGCTCGATCGTCCACGCGCTGCTGGGCTTGCCGATGTGGCTGACCCTCATCGTCGCCGCCGCGATCGTGCTCTCCTACATCACGCTCGGTGGTCTCTCGGCCGCGATCTACAACGAGGTGCTCCAGTTCTTTGTCATCGTCGCCTCGCTGCTGCCGCTGACCCTGATCGGCCTGCACCGGCTCGGTGGCTGGAGCGGACTGGAGGCGAAGCTCAAGCCGCAGATCGTCGACGGCAAGACGACGACCACCGTCGAGCAGCAACTGCATTCCTGGCCGGGACAGGCGCTCTCCGGTTTCGACTCCTCCTTCTGGTCGGTCATCGGCATCACCTTCGGCCTCGGCTTCGTGCTCTCCTTCGGCTACTGGACGACGAACTTCGTCGAGGTGCAGCGGGCGATGGCGTCGGAGTCGATCACGGCAGCCCGCAAGACGCCGATCATCGGTGCCTTCCCCAAAATGTTCGTCCCCTTCCTGACGATCATCCCGGGCATGATCGCGGCCGTCCTCGTGGCCGAGATCGCCGACCTCAAGGCCGGCGGTGCCCCGGCCGGGGGCGCTTCAGGCGAGGGGGTCACCTACAACGACTCCATCCTGCTGCTGATGCGCGATGTCTTGCCCAATGGCTTGCTCGGGCTTGCGATCACCGGCTTGTTGGCGGCCTTCATGGCCGGCATGGCTGCGAACATCTCGGCCTTCAACACCGTCTTCAGCTACGACCTCTACGGCGACTATCTCGTCAAGGGCAAGCCGGACTCGCACTATCTGCAGGTCGGGCGCCTCGCCACGGTCGCGGCGACCGTTATCGCCATCTTCACCGCGTCGATCGCCGGGTCCTTCTCCAACATCATGGACTATCTCCAGACGCTCTTCGGCTTCTTCAACGCGCCGCTCTTCGCCACCTTCATCCTCGGGATGTTCTGGAAGCGGATGACCCCGACAGCCGGCTGGGTCGGCCTGGTCGGTGGCACGGTCGCCGCGATCTCGCTGTGGTCGGCGTCGAAGTTCGGTGAGGTCTTCACCCTCCCCGGTCAGGGCCTGGCCTTCCTCGCCGCCTCGACGGCCTTCGTGGTCGACATCGTCTTGTCGATCCTGGTGACCATGGTGACCAAGCCCAAACCGGCCTCCGAACTGGTGGGTCTGGTCTACTCCGAGACGCCCAAGGAAATGCGCTCCGACCCGGACGAGCACCTGCTGCCCGTTTGGAAGCGTCCGGTCCCGCTCGCCGGGCTGGCGCTGTTGATGACCATCGTCCTGAACACCATCTTCTGACCCGCAACGAGACCAAGGAGACACACACATGGCTGCTCACAGCGCGGGTGCGATGGACGTCCGCAATGTCATCGGGTCCCTGTTGGCCATCTACGGCGTGATCCTCACGGCGATGGGACTGTTCGGGGACAAGTCGCTCGACAAGACCGGCGACATCAACGCCAATTTGATCGCCGGGATCGCCCTGCTCGTGGTCGGCGGGATCTTCCTCGCCTGGGCGCGACTGAAGCCCATCGTGATCCCGGACGATTACGTCCCCGACCCGGACGCCCGTCCCCACGGTCACTGACCATTGCCGTATGCCCGCAGCCGGGCCACCCATGGGTGGCCCGGCTGCCGCACGTCCCGAACCGCGCCGAGGTTTTTGACGACGCTCTGCTTAGAGCTGGGAGAGGATTGCGTTGAAGGTGTGGGAGGGGCGCATGACGGCGCTGGTCTTGGCCGCGTCCGGGCGGTAGTAGCCGCCGATGTCGGCGGGGGAGCCCTGGACGGCCAGCAGGTCGGCGTTGATCGTCGGTTCGTTGGCGGCCAAGGCATTTGCCACTGCGGTGAAGGCCGCGGCGAGCTCGGCATCCTGGGTTTGCTGGGCGAGCTCCTGCGCCCAGTACATCGCCAGATAGAAGTGGCTGCCGCGATTGTCGATCTGCCCGACGCGGCGGGCCGGCGACTTGTTCTCATCGAGCAGGGTGCCGGTGGCCCGGTCCAGGGTGTCGGCGAGGATCTCCGCTCGGGCGTTGCTGCTGGTGCGGGCCATGTGGCGGAAGCTCTCCGCGAGCGCGAGGAACTCCCCGAGGCTGTCCCAGCGCAGGTAGTTTTCGGCAACCAGTTGCTGCACGTGCTTGGGTGCCGAACCGCCGGCGCCCGTCTCGAACAGACCGCCGCCGTTCATGAGCGGGACGACCGACAGCATCTTGGCGCTCGTGCCCAGTTCGAGGATGGGGAAGAGGTCGGTGTTGTAGTCACGCAAGACATTGCCGGTCACCGAGATGGTGTTCAGGCCCTGGCGAATGCGGTCGACGGAAAGCTTGGCGGCGTCGATCGGCGAGAGAATCCGGATGTCCAGGCCCTCCGTATCGTGGTCGGCGAGGTAGGAGGTGACCTTGGCGATCAGATTGCGGTCGTGGGCCCGGCTCTCGTCCAGCCAGAAGACCGCCGGGTCCCCGGTGACCCGGGCGCGGGCCACCGCGAGCTTGACCCAGTCCTGGATCGGCGCGTCCTTGGTCTGGCAGGCGCGCCAGTGTCGCCGGCCTCGACGGCGTGCTCCATCAGCACCTCGTCGGCCCGGTCGAGCACCTGGACCCGGCCCGGCGCCGCGATCTCGAAGGTCTTGTCGTGGCTGCCGTATTCCTCGGCCTTCTGCGCCATCAGGCCCACGTTCGGCACCGAGCCCATCGTCGTGGGGTCGTAGGCGCCGTGCGCCCGGCAGTCGTCGATGACCGCCTGGTAGATCCCGGCATACGAGCTGTCCGGGATCACCGCGAGCGTGTCGGCCTCCTCACCGTCGGGTCCCCACAATGTGGCCGGAGGTGCGGATCATCGCCGGCATCGAGGCGTCGACGATGACATCGCTCGGGACGTGCAGGTTGGTGATGCCCTTGTCCGAGTTGACCATCGCCAGGCGGGGACCGTCGGCGAGCGCCTGGTCGAACGCCGCCTTGATCGCGGCACCGTCCTCCAGGCCGTCCAAGCCGGCGAGGACGGCCGCGATGCCGTTGGTGCCGTCGAGTCCCGCGGCCAGCAACTGCTCGCCGTATGCCGTATAGACGTCCGCGAAGAAGGCGCGGACGACGTGGCCGAAGATGATCGGGTCCGAGACCTTCATCATCGTCGCCTTCAGGTGGACCGAGAAGAGGACGTCCTCGGCCTTGGCGCGCGCGACCTGCTCGGCGAGGAAGGCTTCGAGCGCCGCGGCGGACATGAAGGTCCCGTCGACGACCTCGCCCTGCAGCACCTTCAGCCCGTCCTTGAGGACCGTCCCGGTGCCGTCGGCCGCGACGTGCTTGATCGTCAGCACGTCGTCCGCGGGCAGGACCACGGACTTCTGCCTGCTGCGGAAGTCGTGGGCGCCCATCGTGGCGACCGTCGTCTTGCTCTCGGGGGTCCACGCGCCCATCAACTGCGGGTGGTTGCGAGCGTAGTTCTTCACCGACGCCGGCGCGCGCCGGTCCGAGTTGCCCTCGCGCAACACCGGGTTGACCGCGCTGCCCTTGACCTTGTCGTAGCGCGCGCGGGCATCGCGTTCGGCGTCGGTGCCCGGCTCGTCCGGATAGTCCGGCAGGGCGATGCCCTTCTCCTGCAACTCCTTCACGGCCGCCTGCAACTGCGGCACCGAGGCCGAGATGTTCGGCAGCTTGATGATATTGGCCTCGGGGGTTGGTCGCCAGGTCGCCCAGTTCCGCCAGGTCGTCGCTCTCGCGCTGGTCCTCGGGCAGCAGGTCGGAGAAAGCCGCCACGATCCGGCCGGCCAGCGAGATGTCCCGCGTCTCGACATCCACACCGGCCCTCGAGGCGAAGGCTTCGATCACCGGCAGGAACCACCGCACGCCGCTGGGCGCCAGGCTATCCAACGGCCTCGCCACCGCGCCGCGGCGTGTCACCCGAAAAGACGTCTAGCGGGCGGGGACCGGCTCGCCAGTACACTTCCCCGCGACCTCACGACCGGTCGCCCCTCGTCATACTGCTCTCGGGATTCTCGATGCGTCTGCTGATCACTGGCGGAGCCGGCTTCATCGGCTCCAACCTGGCCGACCTCGCACTGGCCGCCGGCCACGAGGTGGTCATCCTGGACGATCTCTCCACCGGTCGCGGCGACAATGTGCCGGACGGTGCGGTTTTCTGCCACGCGTCGATCCTCGACCCCGGCGCGCTGACGGCGGCGATGGCTGGGATCGATTCGGTCGTGCACCTCGCCGCTCTTGGCAGCGTGCCGCGGAGCATCGCCGATCCGTTGGCCACCCACGAGGCCAACGCGACGGGCACGCTCCGAATTCTCGAGGCTGCGCGAGCAGCAGACGTGGGGCACGTGGTGCTCAGCTCATCATCCTCGGTCTATGGCGCCAACCCGGCTCTGCCCAAAAACGAGCGCGAGTGGGTGCGCCCGCTCAGCCCTTATGCCGTCTCCAAGCTCGCTGCCGAGCAGTACACGCTCGCCTACCAGACGTCATACGGCATGGACACGCTCGCCTTCCGCTTCTTCAATGTCTATGGCCCCAGGCAGCACGCCGGCCACGTCTACGCCGCAGTCATCCCGACCTTCATCGACCAACTCCTGGGCGGTGACCCGCTGACCGTCAACGGGGACGGCTCGACGTCACGGGACTTCACCTATGTGGGGACCGTATGCCGTGTGCTCCTCGACGCGGTCGAGCGGCGGGTCGCCCACGACGAGCCCGTGAACCTCGCCTTCGGGACCAATACCTCTCTCCTGGCGCTGATCGCCGAACTCGAGGCCATCACCGGCAGCCACGCCGAACGTGTGCACCGCCCAGCCCGCCCAGGCGATGTCCCCCACTCCCAGGCCGCGAATGCGAGTCTGCGACGGCTGTTCCCGGGTGTGGACGCCGTCCCGCTGCGCGATGGCCTGGCCGAGACCGTGGCGTGGTTCCGGACCCTCCCCGGGCTGGAGCGGACGTTGGCGTCGTCGGCCTCGGGGACGGACGGGTGACGGGACACCGGCCGAGTGGCTATCGCGGCAAGCGTGCGCTTGACCTGCTCATCGGGGTCCCTGCGCTGATTGCGTCCTTGCCTGTGCAGGCGGTCATCGCCTGGCGAATCCGGCGCACGATGGGCTCACCGATGCTCTTTCGTCAACAGCGGCCGGGGCTGCACGGGGTGCCCTTCGAGCTGATGAAGTTCCGCACCATGCGCAATCCGTCGACCGAGGACACCTCCCTGACCGATGTCGCTCGGGTGGCCACCGATGCCGAGCGGATCACGCCCCTGGGTGCGTTTCTTCGGTCGACCAGCCTCGACGAACTCCCGACCTTGATCAACCTCGTCAAGGGTGATGTCTCCCTCGTCGGCCCGCGCCCCCTGCTCATGAGCTATCTCGACCTCTATACGCCGGAGCAGGCGCGTCGCCACGACGTCCGTCCAGGGTTGACAGGCCTGGCCCAAGTGAGCGGACGCAATGCCTTGACCTGGGAGGAGAAGTTCGCGCTCGATGTGCAGTATGTCGACCGTCAGGGCCTGCTCGAGGACCTGCGCATCCTGGCCCGGACGATCCTGCTCGTGATGCGGCGCCAGGGGATCTCGGCCGACGGGGCCGCGACGATGCCGCCCTTCGAGGGGATCGGGCAGCGATGAGAGATCTGTACATCTTTGGGGCAGGTGGCCTCGGCCGCGAGGTGGAAGCGCTCGTGTCCGCCGTCAACGACAGTGGCCTGACGTGGCGGCTCGCCGGGTTTCTGGACGACGCCCCGTCGCCCGTCAACCGTCAACGGGTTGAGGATCTGGGCCACCAGGTCATCGGCGGCATCGACCACGCGCTCGGTCGCTCGCCGCAGGCCGTCGTCGTTGCGCTCGCCGACGCCCGAACCCGGCAGTCCGTGACCGGAAGGCTCGCAACGGCGGGGTGGCAGCTGCCGGCTCTGGTGCACCCGGACACGACCCTCGGCAGGCGGGTCGATCTCAGTCAGGGGGCGCTGGTGTGTGCGGGGGTGCGCACCTCGACGAATATCCGGCTCGGCAAGAGCGTCGTGCTCTGCGCGAATGCGACCATCGGCCACGACGTGGTGCTGGGCGACTACAGCACCGTCTTGCCGGGCGCCGTGGTCTCGGGCGAGGTGACTCTCGGCGACGCGAGCCTGGTCGGTGCGTCTGCAACGATCCTGCAGGGGCTCGCCGTGGGCGTTCGAGCAACCGTTGGCGCCGGGGCGGTGGTCGTGCGGGATGTCCCCGACGAGGTGATCGTGCGAGGCGTCCCCGCGCGTTGAGGGGTTGTGGAAGGCGACAGGGGCCCGCCGGCGATGCCGACGGGCCACTGTTCGTGAAGGGTGCCGGGATCAGGCAGCCAGCCGGTCACGCGGAGAGCGCGTGACCTCCCCGGCGTTGTCGACATCGTCGCCGGAGACGAGGGCATAGGTGGCGCTCGCGATGATGGCACCGAGGATCGGGGCGGCCCAGAACAGCCACAACTGGGTGGGCGCTCCGTCACCGTTGAAGACGGCCACCGCGGTCGAGCGGGGCGGGTTGACCGGCGTGTTGCTGATCGGGATCGAGATGAGGTGGATCAGTGTCATCGCGAAGCCGATCGCGATGGGCGCGAAACCCATGGGGACAGGCCCGGAGGTCGGTCCGAGGATGACATAGAGGAACATGGCGGTGAGGACGGCCTCGGCGATGAGGACCGCGGTCAGGGAGTAGCCGCCGGGGGAGTGGATCCCGTAACCATTGGCCGCCATGTGCCCGACCCGGTCGAAGCCGTCCTTGCCGGAGGCAACGGCAAGTCGGCAAGTCGAAGCAGGCGACGTTCTACATCAATACTGCGAACGAGAAGGCCACCTACGTGAGCCTGGACTTCACCCTCGCGGACACGGTCAACAACGCCGTAGGCATGACCACCGCCTCCGTCGACGCCGACACGATCTCGGCCTGCGGAGCGCGCTGACCGTCAACGTCGCCGCTGCTGTGCGTGCCGGCTCAAGGCTCGCACCCCTTTGCCGGCACGGCGGATCCGCCCGAGCGCGCGGTCGCGCCGGCTGGACTGAGTTCATCCTGGCGGCGCTCGGCGTCCGAAGGCGAGTCCGACAAGGGGCCGCCTACCCCTTCAGGGTGCGTGAGTGCGTCTGAGTGGCGGGCTTTTGGGGCACGATCAACCCCCTGCTGGCCAATTCCGCGATAAACCGCCGAATGTCGGGAGCGACCCGAGGATCACCCTGGGGCTCGGCTCGTTCGAATGAGTTCGTCTGTGGTCACTCCGGCGGCGATCTCATGCCAGATCCACGCGGCGGCCCCCGACATCCGCCACGGAAGCTGTGAGTACGGAGGGCGCAAATCGACAGCCAAGACCTCGTTTTGGTGGTCGACCCACGCCATATCCGAGCTTATCGCCCATTTGCCGGCGTGGTCAGTCACGGAGATGCATGCAGGGGTTTGTCAATGGTTCCCTCAGGGTTTGCCGCCCAAGCTGGCGAGAACCGTATTGAAGGTCGTCGACGGGCGCATGACTGCAGAGGCCTTGGCGGGATCGGGTCGGTAGTAGCCGCCGATATCGGCCGGCGAGCCCTGGACGCTCAGCAGTTCCTGGTCGATGACGGACTCCTGCGCGGTCAGGGCTTCAGCCACCGAGGTGAATGCGGCCGCCAACTCCGGGTCGTCGGTTTGCTTGGCGAGTTCCTGGGCCCAATACATCGCGAGGTAGAAGTGGCTCCCTCGGTTGTCGATCTGTCCGACCTTGCGTGCCGGGGACTTGTTCTCCTCCAGCAATCGACCGGTGGCCTTGTCCAGGGTCTCTGCGAGCAGACCGGCCCGCGCATTGTCGTCGCTTTCGGACAGATGGCGGAAGGACTCGGCGAGAGCGAGGAACTCTCCGAGGCTGTCCCAACGCAGATAGTTCTCGGCCACGAGTTGTTGCACATGCTTTGGCGCTGAGCCGCCGGCCCCGGTCTCGAAGAGGCCACCGCCATTCATCAGCGGGACGACGGAGAGCATCTTGGCGCTCGTGCCCAGCTCGAGGATGGGGAACAGGTCGGTGTTGTAGTCGCGCAGGACATTGCCGGTCACGGAGATTGTGTTCTCGCCCTTGCGAATCCGCTCGACCGAGAACCTGGCAGCGTCAGCCGGAGTCATGATCTGCAGATCCAGGCCGCGGGTGTCGTGCTCAGGCAGGTACTGCTCGACCTTGGCGATGAGGTTGGCGTCATGGGCGCGGTCCTTGTCGAGCCAGAAGACGGCGGGGTCTCCCGTCGCGCGGGCCCGGGTGACGGCGAGCTTGACCCAGTCCTGAATGGGGGCGTCCTTGGTCTGGCACGCCCGCCAGATGTCACCCGTCTCGACTGCGTGCTCCATGAGCACCTCGCCGGCCTGATTGACAACCTGCACGACGCCCGGCGCGTTGATCTCGAAGGTCTTGTCGTGGCTGCCGTACTCCTCCGCTTTCTGTGCCATGAGGCCGACATTAGGGACCGATCCCATGGTCGTGGGGTCGTAGGCGCCGTGAGCCTTGCAGTCCTCGATGACGGCTTGGTAGATGCCGGCATACGAGCTGTCGGGGATGACCGCGCGAGTGTCCGCCTCGTTGCCGTCCGGGCCCCACATGTGGCCAGAGGTACGGATCATTGCCGGCATGGAGGCGTCGACGATGACATCGCTGGGGACGTGCAAGTTGGTGATGCCCTTGTCGGAGTTGACCATTGCTAGTCGAGGGCCGTCGGCGAGTGCCTTGTCGAAAGCAGCCTTGATCTCGGCGCCGGTCTCCAAGGAATCCAGGCCGGCCAGGACGGCGGCGAGCCCATTGGTCCCGTCCAGTCCGGCATCCATCAGCTGGTCGCCGTGCGCTGCGTAGACGTCCGCGAAGAAGGCGCGCACCACATGGCCGAAGATGATGGGGTCCGAGACCTTCATCATCGTCGCCTTGAGGTGGACCGAGAAGAGCACGTCGTCCGCCTTCGCCTGCCGGACCTGCTCGATGAGGAAGAAATCAAGGGCAGCTGCGGAGATGAAGGTGCCGTCGACGACTTCGCCTTCGAGAACGGCCAGGCCGTCCTTGAGGATCGTCTCCGTTCCGTCGGCCGCGACATGCTTGATGGTCAGCACGTCAGCGGACGGCAGGACGACGGACTTCTCGTTGCTGCGGAAGTCGTCGACGCCCATCGTCGCAACGGTGGTCTTGCTCTCGGGTGACCACGCACCCATCGAGTGGGGATGTTTGCGTGCGTAGTTCTTCACCGAAGCCGGGGCCCGTCGGTCGGAATTGCCCTCGCGCAGCACCGGGTTGACCGCGCTGCCCTTGACCTTGTCGTAGCGGACGCGGACGTCGCGCTCCTCGTCGGTCTGGGGCTCGTCCGGGTAGTCCGGCAGGGAGATCCCCTTGTCCTGGAGCTCCTTGACAGCCGCCTTCAGCTGCGGCACCGACGCGGAGATATTCGGCAGCTTGATGATGTTCGCCTCGGGGGTGGTGGCGAGATCACCGAGCTCGGCCAAGGCATCGTTCTCGCGCTGAGCCTCCGGAAGGAGGTCCGAGAAGGCGGCGACGATGCGCCCGGCCAGTGAGATGTCGCGGGTCTCTACCTCGACGCCGGCCGTCGACGCGAACGCCTCGATCACGGGGAGGAACGAGTAAGTCGCCAGCAGTGGTGCTTCATCGGTCAGGGTGTAGATGATCTTGGCCATCGTGTGCCGCTACTCCTTCGGGCGGTATTCGACGCGATCTCCGCGCCACTGCCGCTCAGGCTATCCAACGTCCGACCGCGCGTGCGTCGACGGCCCAGCGGCCGTGTGCGTCGCCCGAAAAGACGACAATCCGACCCTATAACCCCGAGTAACATGGGCGGGTCCGTTCGAACTTTCAGGGGAGAGGCGTATGTCGCCCCGTTCATCCACCTATGCACGCCGATCCGCCATGGTCGGCTGGGACGTCGCGTCGTGGGGCTTGTCCCTCCTGGCGTTCTCCACTGTGCGTTATGACTTCGACTTGTCGGGCGAGCGCTGGGGCCTGGCCTTGGGGTACGTCGGGTGTGCCGCGTTCCTTCAGGTCATGGTGGGCTTCCGCACCCACCTTTACCTTGGACGCAGCCGGGTGGGCAGCTATGACGAGGTCACAACGCTGGGGCTCCTCGTGGCGGGCGTCGCGGCCGTGCTCGGGCTGTTCGTGCTTGCGCTGGGCGAACTCGCGTTGCCGGAGGGTCGGCGTTTTTCCCTTGGCATCATGTGGCTGGTGCCGGCCATGGCGTTCCTCGTCATGGCATCCGGACGGTGGGTGTTCCGGTCCATGCGCGATCGGCGGCGGCGCGCCGACCAGCCGCCAGCCACCCCAGTCCTTATCTATGGCGCCGGGGATGTCGGGCACCAAGTTGCCTTGCTCGTTGACCGCGCCGAGGATCCGCCCTACTCCATTGTCGGATTCATCGATGACCACCCCAGGAACCGGTTCCTGCGGGTCGGACGTTATCGCGTCCTCGGATCGGGCCTGGATCTCGTCGACCTCGCCCGAGCCCATGGAGCCGAAGGCGTGGTCCTGGCGATCAGCAAGGCGGAACCGGCGATGCTGGCGGACCTCAACGACCGGTGCCGCGCCGCCGGGCTCGAGCTCGTTGTAGTCCCGCCGGTTCGGGAGATGATCGGCGGTCAAGTCCAGCTGGACCAATTGCGCCAGTTCAACGTTGTCGATTTGCTCGGCCGACGCCCGGTGGAGACGGTCATCGCCGCCATCTCGGGGTATGTCAAGGGCAAGGTCGTGCTCGTGACCGGCGCGGGCGGCTCCATCGGCTCAGAACTGGCTGAGCAGGTGCACGCTCTCGAGCCGGCACGACTGATCCTGCTTGACCGGGATGAGTCAGGGCTGCACTCAACCCAATTGAACATATATAATTCCGGGTTGTTGGATCGAGACGACATCGTCCTTTGCGACATCAGGGATGCGGCTGCCCTCCGCGATGTGTTCGCCAAGCATCGTCCCGAAGTCGTCTTCCACGCAGCCGCCTTGAAACACTTGCCGATGCTGGAAGCGTTCCCCGCCGAAGGGTGGAAAACCAACGTCGTTGGCACTCTCAACGTGCTGCAGTGCGCGACGAATGTGGGCGTCGAGCGCTTCGTGAACATTAGCACCGACAAAGCGGCTGACCCCAGCTGTGTCCTCGGGCAGACGAAGCTGCTCGCCGAGCGCTTGACCTCGTGGTTCGCCGCGGAGACCCAACGACCCTACGTCTCGGTGCGGTTTGGAAACGTCCTAGGCTCGCGAGGTTCGGTCCTCTTCGCCTTCCAGAAGCAGATTGAACGTGGCGGCCCGGTGACCGTCACCCACCCGCAGGTCACGCGCTTCTTCATGACCATCCCCGAGGCGTGTGAGCTGGTCCTCCAGGCAGGCGCGATCGGCCGGGCGGGGGAGACCCTGGTGCTGGACATGGGGGAGCCGGTGAAGATCGTGGATGTCGCCAATCGACTTATCGAAGAGTCCGGTAGGTCTGTGGACATCGAGTTTACCGGCCTGCGCTCGGGAGAGAAGATGCACGAGATCCTCTTCAGCGACAGCGAGCCGCGGACTGCGAGCGTGCACCCGCTGATCACCCAAGTGCCGGTGCAAGGACTCGACCCGATGCATGTCCTCTTCGATCACGTGGACATCGACCGCATCCGTGATGTGCTGCGCACTCAGTTGCCACCGCGTCGTGCGCCCGCGACCATTCCGAACTCGGGCAAGGTGACATCAGGCGGGCCGAGCGGCCGATGAACGAGCTGAACCAGCGGTAAACAGCTTTGCCCCAGTTGAACGACCTAGAAAGCACTATGCCCAACCCTTCCGGAGCGCATCTTTCTCTCCAAGGCCGATATCACCGAGGTGGAGCGGAACTATGTCATGGATGCGCTCCAGTCCGGATGGGTGACGCTTCTTGGACCGTCGGTCGACGAATCGAGGAAGCGATCGCAGCTCGTGTCGGTGTGGCGCATGCGCTGGCGCTGTCCTCAGGCACTGCCGCCCTTCATCTGGCGTTGCTTCACGCCGGCTTTCGTCCGGGTCGGGTCGTCGTCATGCCGTCGATGACCTTCGCTGCCTCTGCCAATGCGGTCCGCTACACTGGCGCCGAGGCCGTTTTCGTAGACTCGCGCCCCGAAGGTGGCAATCTGGACGTGGAGTTGTTCCTCGAAGCCCTCGACATCCTAGTGGACGAAGGAGCCGACATCGCCGCGGTCATGTCCGTGGACCCTTCGGGCGGTGCGTCGACTACACAGCATTGCTGTCCGGTCTCCAGGGCAGAGGGATCCCGCTGAACGAGGACGCAGCCGAGGCCTTACGCGCCAGCCACCGGGGGCGGGCTGCGGGATCGTTCAGTCAGTCCGGATTGCTGTCATTCAACGGCAACAAGGTGCTGACCACCGCCGGCGGTGGAATGCTGGTCTCAGACGACGGAGACCTCATCGAACACGCGCGCTATCTCGCGAGCCAGGCCCGGCAACCCGTCCGGTGGTATGAACACACGGAAATCGGCTACAACTATCGAATGTCCAACGTCCTTGGCGCACTTGGACTGGGCAAGTTAGAGAGTTGGACGGAATGATCAGGCGCCGCCAATCTATCAGAAGAACATATGAGGCCGCTTTCAGGACAATTGACGGCCTTAGTTTTCTAGGGTCCTCAGACGGCTATGTTGATGACGACAATTGCTGGCTGAGTTGCATCGTCCTCGATCCTCACTACTTTCGAGTCGGACCTCCGGAAGTAATCCGGTCACTAGAGAACATGGGAATTGAGGCAAGGCACTTATGGAAACCGATGCACCTTCAGCCTGTCTTCTCACAAAACCGCGTCTTTGACACTGGCGTGGGAGCAAGGATGTTTGATAATGGCCTCGCTTTGCCAAGCGGCTCCGGATTGAACGATGAAGAAGTGGCACACGTGATCGCGCCAGTCCGCACGCTCTTGACTTGAATGGCGTGGTCCAAACCGTCAACCGCGGCACGTGCCTGGATGCGATCGCGGCGCTCCTTGGCCAAAAGACTCACGCGATGACCGTGGTGTCCCCCATCTCGGACGCATCGTCGTCGAGCGGCACCCGCGCCGTCACCGAGAAGGTGGAGCGCACTAGCACCAGCCTTCCTTCGCCGACGACGAAGGCTCGAAGATGTGTCGGCGGCCACGAAAAACTGAACGCAGGCGGCCACGGAGTTGAACGCTGGCGGACATGAGAACTGAACGTTGGCGGTCTTGGGATCTGCCCGACACGACGTCGTCTGCCTCGCCACGGTCCGTGGTTGAGGCCCCTTCCTCGGGTGCGATGAGCGGTGCTGAAGCGCCCCATCGCCCCGAGGAAGGGATGAAGTGAAGTCTGCTGAGGAGATCATGGAAATCTTGAATGCCTACGACCTGACCGGGTCGTTGCGTGATGCCGGCGAGTTGGCCGGGTGTTCCCCGAACACGGTGAAGCACTACGTCGAGCGGCGTGCTGCAGCCGGCGAGCTGGTCCAGGCCGTGCAGCGGCCGATGCTGATCGAAGAGTACTTGCCGAAGGTCGAGGAGTGGGTCGAACGGTCCAAGGGCAAGGTCCGCGCCGACGTCGCCCACGACAAGCTCGTCGCACTGGGGTACACCGGTTCGGAACGCACCACCCGCCGCGCGGTCGCGACTGTCAAGGGGTCTTATCGGGCCGGTCGGGTCCGGGTGCACCGGCCGTGGGTGGTCGAGCCCGGGATGTGGCTGCAGTACGACTACGGCGACGGGCCGGTCATCGACGGCGTCAAGACCGTGCTGTTCGTCGCCTGGGTCGCCTGGTCCCGGTTCCGAGTCGTAGTCCCCCTGCGGGACAAGACCATGCCGAGCGTGTTCGCCGCCCTGGACCAGACGTTCCGCCGACTGGGCGGGGTGCCGACCTACGTGCTGACCGACAACGAGAAGACTGTCACGGTTGAGCACATCGCCGGGATCGCGGTCCGCAACCCGCAGCTCGTCGGCTTCGCGGAGCACTACTCGGCCACCGTGCTTACCTGCGTCCCGGCTGATCCGGCATCGAAGGGCGGCACCGAGTCGTCGGTGAAGATCAGCAAGGCCGATCTCGTCCCGAAGGACACCAACCTGCTCGAGGAGTACGGCTCGTTCGTCGAGCTCGAGGCAGCCTGCCTGGCGTTCTGCGAGAAGGTCAACACCCGCCCACATCGGCTGACGAAGCGGCCGCCGGTCGAGATGCTCGCCGAGGAACGCCTTCGGCTGCACCCGGTCGCCATGGTGCCGCACACGGTCGCGTTCGGCACCACGCGCCAAGTCCCGGCGAACACGCCGATGATCACGTTCGAGTCCGGCCAGTACTCCGTCCCGCACCAGCTGCTCGGTGCCACGGTGTGGGTGCGGACCCATGGCGTCGGCGCGGGCGAGCAGGTGATCGTCGTCCACGTCGGCGAGGACGGGCCGGCCGAGGTTGCTCGCCACGCACGGGCCACGCCCGGTAGCCCGAGGATCGACGACGACCACTTCCCGCCCCAGCCCGAAGGGCCGCTGGAGCGTCGACCACGAGCCAAGAACCCGGCCGAGGCGGAGTTCCTCGACCTGGGCGAAGGAGCCCGGCTGTGGCTGGTCGAGGCCACCGCCGCAGGCACCAGTCGGATGCGGGTCAAGATGACCGAGGCACTGGCGTTGGCCAAGCTGTTCGACCCCGTCGAGGTCGACTGGGCACTCGGACACGCCGCCGTCCACGGCCGGTTCGCCAAGGCCGACCTGTCCTCGATCCTCGACCACCACGCGAGCCGACCAGCTGCCGGTGAGCATCGGGCCGGTGAAACTCCCCACTGACCCAAGGCACCGGCTCCTGGGCACGACTCGGCCAGCAGGACCAGAACGAGATGAACCGATGACGACGACGAGGGCTACCACCTCGGTGTCCGCGCCGCCGCTGCCGCCGGACCTGGAGGACCTGCTGCGCCGGCCACCGCGCTGCTGCACTCGCCGCCGCTGCGGCTACCGCACATCCGCCGCCACGCACCCGAGATCGTGGCGACCGCCAAGGCCCAGCGCTGGGAACCAGCAGAAGTCCTCAAGGCCCTCTTCGCCGAGGAGGTCGCCGGCCGGGAACGCTCCGCACTGGCCACCAGACGAGCCGCAGCCGGGTTCCCGACCGGGAAGACATTCCAGGCCTGGCAGCCCGGCGCGTCCTCCATCCCGCCCCCGACCCAGCAGGCGCTACGCACCCTGGAATGGGTGCACCGGCGGGAGAACCTCGTGGTGTGCGGGCCGTCGGGGACCGGGAAGACGTTCCTGCTCGAAGCACTCGGCCAACACGCCGTCGAGCAGGGTTTGAAGGTCGCCTGGTTCACCCTGGAGGACCTCGGCGTCCTCCTTCGCAGGCATCGTGCCGACGACACCGTCACCAAGGCCATCGCCCGACCTGAGTCGTGCCAGTTGGTTTAGTGTCCCGATTTAGCGATGGTGTCCAGGAGTTCTTTGACTTCTGGGGGGATCTCGGGTTCGAGGGTGAGTCTGTGGTCGCCGAGGGCGATGGTGGCCGAGCGGATTGGACGCAGGGTGTTGATGAGCTTCTTGATCGAGAGGCCGGTGACGTCCTGGAGGTAGCGGCTGACCGCGAGGGCGGCGAAGACGATGGTCAGGTGCGCCTCGATCGAGTCCTTCTGGTGATGGAACATCGGGCGGGCCCGCAGGTCGCTCTTGGCCATCCGGAAGCTCTTCTCGACGTGCCACAGGTCGTGGTAGGCGCTGATCACCTGGGCGCCGGACATCACGTCGGGGGCGATGTTCGAGACGTACCCCTTCAGGCCGGCGAGCTGGCGGGCGCGCTCGACCAGGGCCCAGTTGACGTCCTTGTCGGCGCCGTTGATTCGCACGAACCGGTCCTTCTTGACCGGCCGGGTGCCGGCGGCGACCTTCTCGGCCCGTTCGACCATCGCGTTGATCGACCTGTTGTCCCGCTTGTACCGCTTGAAGGAGTACTGGTACACCACCCTGCGGGTGCGCGCTGCCGTGCCGGTGCCCATCACCCGGCTCGACTCCAGGATCTGACCGTCGGCGAAGTAGTCTCCGTGACGTTCGAAGTGGGCGGCCAGGTCGTAGGGGGCCTTGCTGATCCGAGAGCCGACGATAAAGGAGAACCCGGCGTCCTCGAGGGCGTTCAGGTTCCCCGCTGAGAGCATCCCGGCATCGGCGACGACGACCATGTCGGTGACCCCGTGCCGGGCCTGGAACGCCTCCAGCACCGGGATCAGGGTCTTGGTCTCGGCGGTGTTGCCTTCGAACAGGTGCACCTCGAGGGGGAACCCGCTGGGGTCGACCAGCAGCCCGACCTGCACTTGAGGGTCGACCCGGCGTTCCTTGCTCATCCCGACCTTGCGCAGGTCGTCCTCGGTGTCGGTCTCGAAGTACAGCGTGGTGCAGTCATAGAGCACCAGGGCCGCCGGGCCGCTGGTGCGTGCCGAGTGCGCCAGGCACGCCCTGGCCAACCGATCCCGATAATCCCGTCCGATCGTGCGCCCCAGGGCGCGAAAGATCGTCCGCAGCGACGGCGCCGGCACACCGATGTCGGCGAGCACCCGCGCGGTGTCGGCCTTGGACGTCGGCTCGACCACCCGGGCCAGCACCAGCGACCTGAACGCCTCGTCGCCGAGGACCTCGAACCCGAGCCGCTCGTACGCCGCGGCCAGGACGCCCCACAGCGTCAACGACGCCGTCCCGACCACCTTCCCGCCACCGGCCACCGAGACCGGGCGGCCCGCCCGCACCCTCGGGCTCTCGCCCTCCTCGAGCTCGAGCCGCCCGCTTGCGGGGCGTGTCCAGTCAGCGACCTCATCGACGCCCGGCAGCACCTCGGGCACCGGCCCCAGCTCTAGCTCTCCCTGCCCGGGCAGCAGCCGCTCCCGCGCCGCGCGCAGCAGCAGCGCCAGCTCGGCGTCGGTGTGCGCCGAGCCGACATGCTCCACCCCGACGACCACGCCACCGGTCTTGCTCACCACCTGCACAGCGACCGCCCCGGACGCGGTCCGCACCTTGCGCACGAACCGCGAAGCCATACCCGAAGGCTACCCAGCACCCCATTCTTAGTAACCCGAACCGCCCCGACCGCCGAGCCAAGACGCAGGTCAACGCAATAGGGTCAACTCCGGCCCACACCAGTGGCACGACTCAGGACCGAGTCCTGCGAGCAGACGTCGTGGTCGTCGACGACATCGGGCTGCTCCCGGTCGCCGCCGACGCCGCCGAAGGCCTCTACCGGCTCGTCGACGCCGCCTACGAGAAACGCTCCATCGCGATCTCCTCCAACCTGCACCCCTCCGGATTCGACGAACTCATGCCCAAGACCCTGGCCACCGCCACCGTCGACCGGCTCCTCCACCACGCCCACATCTGCCAGACCAGCGGCGACTCCGTCCGCCTCACCCAAGCACTGGCAGGTCAAGGGGTGAGCCCCTTGACCTGACCGTCCCGGCCGGTGGCGGCCCAGCCCCCATGGGCAGATCCCATGGCCGCCACCGTACAGTTCTCGTGACCGCCACCGTTCAGGTTTCAAGACCGCCACCGTTCAGTTCCAGATGGCCCTTGACAAAGATGCGGAGACTCCGCACCGAAATGAACCGCCATCTGCCGGGGAACGTTACTGCGCCCGACCCGTGAACTCGACCCCCACTAAGAGACCATCTGCACCCACGCGTTCAAACCCACGCTGCTCCCCAGCGCGACGGACAGGCCAGCGCGACGGACAGCCCCGGGCCTACCGCTCGTGGAAACACTCTGGCGTGTGCCCGGGACGTCGAGGACGCCCATGTGATCAACCTGTTGCGGGTGCCGTCCCTTCACCCAGGTCCCAAGAGCCGCTAACCCCTGCACACTAAATTGGCTCTTCCAATCGAGGGTGTAGCAAGCGGTAGCGCGTCGCTGACGGGTTGAGGGTCGAGGTCTCCCGATGATGGAAGTTCTCACACTGTCCATCTGGAAGACCTCGACATGCTCGACGCTACCTTCACGACCCCGGACCTGACCACCTTCACCGGCCTGGACACCCTTGGCTTGCAGGTCACCGGTCAGTTCCTCCAGCCCGACCGTGCGGTGCTCGCCTGCCGAGTCCTCGACCCGGACGACTGGTGTCACCGGTGCGGTTGTCACGGGCGCCCACGCGACACCGTCAGCCGGCGGCTGGCGCACGAACCGTTCGGTTGGCGACCCACCGTCTTGTTGATCACGCTCCGCCGCTACCGGGGACTGCTGCACGGATAGGTGACATGTTGGGTTAGGCCGCCTGTGTGGCGGTTTCGGTCATAGTGGTCTCGAACTCGATGGGCGTCAACTTCCCGAGGCGGATCTGCCGGCGCCGGCGGTGGTAGGTGCGTTCGGTCCAGGTGACGATCGCGATGCGTAGCTGGTCGCGGGTGCGCCAGCGATGTCGGTCGAGGACGTTCTTCTCCAAGAGGGCGAACCAGCATTCCATGGCGGCATTGTCAGCGCTTGAGCCGACTTGCCCCATGGACCCGACGAGCCCGTGCCGGGTCAGTGCCCGCAGGTATTTCCTGGCCCGGACCTGGCTACCGCGGTCGGAGTGCACGATGCAGCCCGCGACGTCCTGGCCGGCAGCGGCCCGGTTGGCGACCGCGTTCTCCAGCGCTTGCACGGCCAGCCTGGCCTGCATCCGCGCACCGATCGAGTAGCCGACAATCCGGCCGGACCACACATCCTTGACCACACACAGATAGAGCTTGCCTTCCGCGGTCCACTGTTCGGTGATATCGGTCAGCCACAACTGGTTCGGGCCCGGCGCGGTGAACTGGCGCTTGACCAGATCGTCATGGGCCGGGGGGCCAGGACGACCGTTCCTTGCCGCGCTTGGTGCCGAACACGCTCCACCAGCCGTGCTCCGAACACACCTTCCAGGCGGTCCGATCACACAAGTCCTGGCCGGCGTCGCGGGCTTCATCGGCCAGCAACCGGTACCCGAACTCCGGGTCGTCCTCGTGGGCGAGGAAGAGCGCGTGCGCCCGATGCGCCGCCGCCCATTCAGCATCGGTCACCGGATCAGCCAACCACCGGTAGTAGGGCTGTCGAGCGATTCAGCACCCGGCACGTCACCGCCACAGCCACCCTGATCGGGGCGTCCTGCGCGGCCAGCTCACGGACGAGCGGGTACATCATTTTGGGGGCAGATTCGCCTGCGAGAGATACGCCGCTGCCCGGCGCAGCACCTCGTTCTCTTGCTCCAGCAACCGGATCCGGCGCTTGGCATCCCGCAACTCGCCCAGCTCCTCCCGACCCGGCCCCGCCTTGACGCCAGCGTCCCGGTCGGCCTGGGTCATCCAGTTCGTCAGACACGACTCCGAGATCCCGAAATCCTTCGCGACCTGCTTGACCCCGTCACCCCCTCCTCCCGCTGCTGAGCCACCCGCACGATATCGTCACGGAACTCCTTCGGATACGCCTCCGGCATGATGAACATCCTTCCCTGTGACACCCCATGGCACCACAGATCAGCTGTCACCTATCCCTGCACCGTTCCCATCCCTACTCGAAACCGGCGGCTTCAGACAGCAACTACACCCTCGATTGTGAAGGGCCACTAAATTGGCCCAAGTCAGGTCGCCGCGCGCGGGCCTACCGCTCGTGGAAACACTCTGGCGTGTGCCCGGGACGTCGAGGACGCCTGTGGGGTCTGTCCGACGAACGGTGTTTCTGACGTTCATTGCTAGAGGCTCTCGGCTGCCGGCATGCGGTCGGCGAAGGTGACGGCGAACGCGTTGAGTGCGGGCTTCCAGCGCATGGCCCATCGTGCCTGACCGGTGCCCTTGGGGTCCATCCCTCGGGTCACGAGGTAGAGGACCTTGAGCGCGGCCTGCTCGGTGGGGAAGTGCCCGCGGGCGGTGACCGCGCGCCGGTACCGCGCGTTCAGGCTCTCGTTGGTTATCTTGAGCCACTGGCCGGGCTGGTGCCTTGACCTGCGGTTTTTCGTGCTGGACGTGTCCGGGACGAGGGTGTTCGGGGGCGTGTCCGGGCTCGTCGTCAGGGGCGGTTTTCGAGTGGGTCTCGGGCGTGTCGCGCGCGCTGGTCGCCGAGGGCTTGGGCGAGGGCGTGCCGCAGTTGCTGGTTGTCGGCCTCCAGTTCGCCGATCCTTTGGTGTGCGAGTTGCAGGCGTTGCCTGAGGGAGCTGTCGCTGGCGGCCTGCCGGGCGGGCACGGCAGGGACTGTCGTCCGCCGTGGGCGTTCCGCGCGGATCTGGGCGAGCAGGTCGGCCTGGGTGTACAGCCAGGATCGGGATACCCCGGCGCGCTGCGCGAGCACGCTGACCGTGATGGTCTGCTCGGTGGTGGCCAGGTGCCGCAGGGTGCTGACGGCACGGCGACGGGTCTGCTCCGCGCGGGAGCGGGCGGCCTTGGCGAGGTGGCGGCTGTTGTCAGCTCTCATCGTTCTCCTCGGGGTGTTCGAGCGCGGTGATGATCGACTCGAGGTTGCTCAGCACGTCCTGGTTCATCTGGGCCACTCGGGTCCGGCCTTGGGCCTCGGCGCGGGTGATCAGTTCGATGACCTGGGCGCGGTGCTCGCGGTGAGCGGGCAGGTGGGTCGCGGTGGTCAGGAACATCGGGCAGGTCAGGCACGCGTTGGCGTGGGGACATGCCTTGTGGATCGGCAGGGCGCAGTGCCCGTTGGGCAGTGCCTGGGTCGCGGCGGCGAGGCGGTGACCGGTCCAGGCGGCGTCGGCCAGCGGGCTGCCCGGTTCGCTGGGGATGGCGGCGCCGGTGATGTCGACCTTGCGGGCGGCGTCCCAGTGCCGGCGGACGGTGTCGTCGTGCAGCCTGGCGTAGTGGGCCGTCATCTGTGACGAGTCGTGGTCCAGGATGCGGCGCACGACCTCTTGGGGCACGTCCCGGTTGATCAGTCGAGTGCCCAGGGTGTGCCTCCACTGGTGCGGGGTCAAGTGCACGCGATGGGCGTGTTCGTCTCGTACGTCGAGGGATTCGAGCCACCGATACAACGCGGCCCGGTAGGTGGAGGTGCTCAGCGGGATGGCCCGGTCGGGGTTCTTCGTCGGCCGCGGGAACAGCACCGGCGGCGCGGTGGCCTCGGCGGTGAGGCGTGCCTGTTGGGCACGAATCAGGGTGTGCAGTTCCTCGTCGAGGGGGACGAGGGCCTCACGGTTCATCTTGTGGTTGACGTAGCGCAGGTAGGGCGCGCCTTTGGGGTCGGTGACCAGGCAGTCGTAGGACAGCCTGGTCGCGTCGCCGACGCGCAGCCCGCAGCGGATCAGGATCAGGGTGATCACCGCCCCGGCAGGGTCGGACCAGGCCGCGATCGCGGTCGGCGCCTCGAGCTGGGCCATCACATGCTCGGCCACCGCGCGCGGCCCGCGCTGCGGGCGGGGCGGGTTGTCGTCGGTGAACAGGGCCGCGGTCGGGTGCAGCGGCGCCCAGCCCCGCTGCCGGACGGCCTCGAGGAAGCCGCGCAGCTGCCCGATGTGGACCTGGCGTCGGTGGGCGGTTGGGACGCCGGTGGAAAGGTCGGCCAAGTAGCCCTCGAGCACGACCCGGGTGAGCGCCTGCGGAGCGTCGATCCGTGCCTGCTGCAGGTAGCCGGCGAGCCGGGTCACCGCGGTCAGGCCGCGGCGGACGGCCTCGAGCCCGACACCGGTGGCCAGCCGTTGCCGGGTCCACCGTTTGGTCGCCTCACGCAGCCACGGCTGGGCGATCCGGGTGAAGTCGAGGGTGAGGTTGCCGGGATAGCCGAGCCGGCGCAGCTGCCATACCTCGCGCGGGTACTCGGCCACCCAGCCGCTGCCGGCGGCGAGGTCGGCGACCCGTTGATGGGCGTACACGAGCAGGCCACGGCCGTTGCTGTCGCGTCGCCCGGACGCGGTGAACGCCTTACGCCAGGACCGCTCGTCCCCGTCGCGCAGGCTGGGAACGTCGGCCTCGAGCAGGAACGACACGAGGCGCCCTACGACCTCCGGAGGTGTCCGGCTGGCACGCTCGTCGTGCCGACACTGGATGACGTAGGCCAGCTCCCAGCGCAGCGGCTCAGGCAGCCGGGCCAGGACGATCACCTGGTCCGAGGGAACCCGGAGCGCGGCGAACTCACGAGCGAACACCACCGGGTCCGGGCGCCCGTTCGCGCGCCACGTGCTGTGGTGGGCGTGACAGAACGGCCCGGCCGCTTGCGGCCACAACAAGCATCCCGGGACGTGGCACGCCTCGGCGACCGGCGCCTTGATCGGCGGTGGCCCCGCGGCGAGCCACTGCTCGAAGTCGGGGCGCCCGGAACGTTCCCACCCTTGAGCATGTAACTGGCACAGACCTTTTCGTGCTACCCCGTACCCGCACGCCTCGACCCGGCAGGCCCGGTTCGGGCGCTGACGTGCCCAGCCCGGATCGGTGCTCGCAACGAACTCGTCCACATCGGGCCGGCCCGCCTTGGCCCACCGGTGGTGGTGCCCGGCGCACATCCCGTGCCCGCGGGCCAGCCGCTGACAGCCTTCGACCAGGCATGGCCCCGCGGAGTAGGCCGGGTCGTTCACGCCGACCACGATCCGGTCGGCCGCGAACTCCGGCCGCAGCGCCGTGCGGACCCGAGCCGTCCACGCTGCCTCGCTGCCGCGGCCGGTGCGTAGCGGCAGCACGATAGCCGAGGTCACGACACGTCCTCGGTCAGCACACCGGCACGGGTGAGCGCGGCCCGGGTGTCGGCCACGGTCAGGTGCGCGTACGTGCTCGAGGTCGTGGCCACCGACGCGTGCCCCAGCAGTGAGGAGACGACCTCGACCGGCACATCGGAGCGCAACAGCCCGGTCGCGTACGTGTGCCGCAGCCAGTGCGGGTCGAAGTCGATCCCGGTCCGGGCACGCAGCCGCCGGACCAAGTCGTACACCGCCGCGTACTTCAGCGGTGAACCGACGCGCCCACCCCACAGATTGACGAAGACGTAGTCACTGTCGAGCTCGCCGTACTCCTCGATCAGGTAGTCGGCGTAGCACCGGACCAGCGAGGCCGGGACCGGGATCGTCCGCGGGACCAACGATTTGGAGCGGGCCCGGTTGTCGTTGTCACGGGCGATCACCCGCACCTGCCGCTCGGCCGCGTCCCAGTCCTCATGCCGCAGCCCGAGCGCCTCACCGACTCGCATCCCAGTGCTCGCGAGCACCTCGAGCAGCAGCCGGTCCCGGCGCCGCTGGCACGCCCCGATCAGCGCCTCGACCTCCTGCCGGTCGAGGGTGCGCGGTGTGCGCCGTCCAGCCCGGACCCGCACCACCGGCGCGGCGACCGGCCTGGACTTGCTCACGTGGTGCAGGAACCCGCGA
This sequence comes from Nostocoides vanveenii, assembly GCF_039531165.1. NCBI lineage: Bacteria > Bacillati > Actinomycetota > Actinomycetes > Micrococcales > Intrasporangiaceae > Nostocoides > Nostocoides vanveenii. Next base: position 92,510 of record NZ_BAAAPN010000106.1, read on the forward strand.
GCCCCGCCCCGCCGGCCCGCAGGGCGCCACACGCTCAACGCGGCGTGCACCGCAAGCCCGGACCGGCTCGCGTGCTGGTACATCGACCCGACCGCCGCGAGCTTGCGGTTGATCGTCGCAGCCGAACAATGCTCGCCCAGCGGCAGCACCGCCACCCCTGCGCCACGCGCTGAAGGTGGCAGCCGCAGCCACGCCACGAACGCCGCGACGTCCTCGACCGACACCGCGGCCCAGTCCAGCGCACGACCGGCGAGGAAGGCGAACCAGTCCCTCAGGTCATGGGCGTACGCCTTGACCGTGTTCGGCGACCGTCCCGCATCGGTCAAGAACGACAGGAACCGCTCGGCCGGCTCCACGAGCTGCCCGTCCTCACCGACCACCGTCCACGACTCACGCCGCGAGCCGGACACCACCACTCGAGCAACGAACACCGAACCTCCCACGACCATGCCTGCTGGACGGCTGCAGATAAGCACGTCCAGCACGCACGATGGGGGACCGATCCAGGCCATCGGCTACATCAACGACACCCTGAAGCTGGCTCAAGATAACGATCGCGTTGGTGGAGAACAGGACCCGCCGGATCTCGACGTCGTAGGCCAGGAACGGCGTGAACTCTTCCCACGCGGCCCGCCACAGCCGACCGATGGCGGGGTAGGTCTTGCCCCACTTCTCCTCGAGCTCTTCGAACGCGGCCCAGGCAGCCTGGTCGGTGGCCGCGGTGTAGATCTTGCGCATGTCCCGGGCGAGGGTGGCGTCCAGATTCCGGTGTAAACGCGCGGGCCTTGGTTCAGGTTTCGTGGGGTTGATGTTACGCGGTGGCGGTGACAGCGTCGGTTTGGTGGGCGTGGTCGA